>JAMOQL010000063.1 GCA_027064025.1 Bacteroidales bacterium | reverse complement strand
GTGTTTGTGTCATCTTCGACCAAGCATATTTTTCTTTCTCTGCTAAGATATGAGTATGGAAGCTTTCTTCCAAATTTTTATCGTAATACTCGTTAATAGATTTTGCTATTTCTTTTGGTTTAGGTTCTACAACAAAGCCCACTTTACGATGTGGAATAATTTCTGATAATCCACCAACGTTAGTAACCAGCATTGCTTTTTCGAAATGATAAGCAATCTGAGTAACACCACTTTGTGTTGCCGATTTATAGGGTTGAACAATTAAATCTGCCAAGCTAAAATAATATTTAACCTCTGGATCAGGAATGAATTTCTGATGAATAATAACTTTATCTTCTAGTCGGTATTTTTTTATTATATCGAAATAAGGTTTCGAATGGCTATAAAATTCTCCGGCCACAACGAGTTTAATATCTTTATTTTTCAGCACTTCGTCTGCCATTGCTTCCAAAAGCAAATCCAGCCCTTTATAATCTCTTATCAAACCAAAAAAGAGTAAATATTTTTGATTCGAATCTAACTCAAGAAATTTTGCGGCCTCTTTTTTGGAAACGCCTTTGCCAAAATTATCGAATAATGGATGCGGAGAAAATGCTCGTGGTTTTACTGTTGTAAACTGATTCAGATCGTCTAAAACAGATTGCGACATCCCAATAAAAGCATCTACAGAGCCTACAAAATATTTCGAAAAAATTTTATCACCAATTCTATGTTCGTGAGGAATAATATTATCTAAAATAGAAATGACTTTTGTATGCTTATTGGATTTAACAATTCGAGCAATAGTTCCAAAAGCAGGGGCCATAAAAGGCAACCAATATTTGATAATTAATATATCGGGCTTTTGTTTTTTTATTTTTCTTCCAACCTTAACCCAATTCAAAGGATTCACCGAATTAACGCTTTCTTCAATAGAAATACCCTTGGGGGCTTCCCAATCGGCGTATTGCGTTTTACCAGGGAATAGAAAGCTAGGATACTGAAGGGTAAATGTTTCAATATTTCCACAATGTCCTTCTGTGTTAAATTGCTGAATTAGCCGCTCATTATAAGCTGCTAATCCGCCTCTATACGGATGAGCTGTTCCTAAAAGTGTTATTTTCACGAATTGTAAACTATTTTGTTTTACAAAGATAAATGGATGATGGGACTTTTTCTACTTTAGAATAACTAATTTTTGGAACTCTGTTACAGATTGTCCATCTTCCGTTTTCACCTTGAGTTTATAAATATATACACCTCTTCCAATAGGATCGTTATAATCATCTTTGCCATTCCAATTAATTGGGGAACTACGGAAACCATCGGTAAAAATATTAGCCTCAATAGTTTTTACTAATTTACCACTTACTGTGAATATCTGAATTAACACATCTAAGTTCTGATTGGCTTGATTGTGATCGAAATAAAAATCGGTGTTTGTTGTAAACGGATTAGGGTAATTGAATATGTTTTTAATAGCCAACTCATTAGATTCGGCTACATAAAACTCAATGTCTTGTTCGGATGAATTATTAAAAACATCCCAAGCTTTAAAGTGTAAAGTGTGCTTCCCTTCTGTCAATTTTTCATAAGGATAAGACACTTTTCCTGATTGATAACTATCGATATCCGATTCGTAATATGTATTAAGTATTGATAACTTCTTATTATCATTATCTAATTTAGCTGTCAAATCATGACCAATTCCGTTTCCTACGGTATTAATTCCATTTTCATCGTTTAATTTTGCAATAAAAACAGGTTCTTCGTCGGTAGTTCCTCCATAGATGAAATTTTCATCGTTCATATACAACTCAATAACAGGACCTTTGTTGTCTACAATACTTGTATCGGCATCTCCTGAGATTCCAATATTGAAATAACCCCAAGCGTCGTCCGACTTATTATCAGCATAATAACTAATTCTTCCTAATCCATTTTTATACGAAATATCCTTAGGGACAACAAACGTAAAGCTAAACTCGCCATTCGTTACACTTGACTTCCCTTTATAAATAATACTTTTTCGACTTTCGAATGGAAATTTTGATGAACATTCATGCTGACAAAGTGTAAATAATGTGTCGGCTTTATCAAAAACAGTTGGGTAAATAATACCATTAAAATCTGATAAGAATTCACCAGCTTGATTTTTTACTTTTCCTGTGATTGTAACTTTCGATAACGGATTTAATGTATCGCTAATACTTATTCTTTTAATCGGATTTAATGATATCTTAATACTATCAAGGAATACTTTTTCTTGTGGAATAGCTATCGAAATGGCAGGGTCACCAATTAAAGTAAAATTCCTCATATTTGTACTTGTTTGACCTAAATCGTTTTTGGTTTGTCGAATTAAATCCCCCATTCTAAATTTATCGTCATTAAATAAATTGTTGTAAAACGCAGTATTAATTATTTTGTTAGGTCCAGCATAAGCAATTCTAGTGGTTGTAAAAAGAGCAATAGCTCCACCATTTGGGTTTAAAAAAGTATATTCGCCTGCCGAAGTTCTATTTTTATCGTCGTATCTTGTAAACTCACAGGTTGCTGTCAAAAAAACAGCTAATTTATTTTTATTGGTCCACGACAGAATATCCTGAACAGTTATTAATTGTTCGTGAGCCAAACCTAATTCGCCTCCGTGCCCAGTATAATTTAGGATAAGAGTACCCTGATTAATCGCATTATTAAACTCATGAGTTGCCTCAGGAACGATATCCCCACCAGAGGATTCTTCAAGAGGATAAGCATCAATATAAATTTTATTAATATCAAATTCAGGATACGAAGATTGAACGAGTCTTGATATTTCGTCGGCCTGTGAAACATGCAAATTTCCATCTCCATTATCTGCAACAAAATTGATTAATGATCTCCAATTTCCATATGATTTATCGCTAGAATTATAATTTAATATTTTTTCGACTGCATTATCAGCTTCTTGTTGATTCTTAACAACTAATCTACCAATTCCAATATCTAAATATCCTGTCAAAACACCTTCATTATCGTCTAGTAAACCATAATAATCATCACAAACAAAAGTATTATTTACTCTAATAGAGCCATCGGACTGATATGTCAAAACATAATTTGTATTAGATAAAGATTGGCTTTTATTATCGTACGAACCATCTCCAATTAACATTAAATACTTTAGAGTATCTGTAAAAGAGCGGTTTTGATATAAATGTCGCATCAAATTTTTAATAGCTGTAACATCTGGAGTTCCCGAAGAAAACTCATTATAAGCTTGTTCGTTGGTAACGACAACTGTTTTTAACCCTGATGTAGTTCTGTGATAATTGGCAATTTGTTCGGCCTGAGATTTAAATGCTTTATTCGTTAATATTACAAATTCAATATTTTCTAAGGCATGTAAATTTTGATTATTAACCTTACG
>JAMOQL010000062.1 GCA_027064025.1 Bacteroidales bacterium | reverse complement strand
TGCTTTTGTAAGCTTAAATCCTTCTGGAATATCTACCAATAATGCATCAGAATCCTTCCAAACATTAGCCTTAAATCTAAGCTTTTTATACTCCTCGCCACTATAAATAGTTAATAATACAGCCACAGGTAATCCTCCATTATTTACAATATTTAGTTTACCATCATTAAGCTCTCCGATGGCTAAATCGGCATTCTGCATTCCAAAAAACCAAGGATTCCAAAACCATGAAAGGTTTTCGCCACTTACAGTATTAAAAGTATTAAAAAAGTCATAACCAGTAGGATGCTTATGTACCCAATTAGCAGAAAATACTTGTAAGGCTTTATTAAAAACATCCTCACCAAGGTAATTGCATAATACATGAAATGCCACCGACGATTTGTTATAAGCCTGATAACGATATGCATTACCGGTGTTAAACGAAGGCACCATCAAAGGAATCTCTTTTTCAGTTGTTGCAACTTTATTGTATTGTTTTACTAAACGGCGATGCGCTGTAAATCCCTTATCATCAACATATTTCTTTACAAACTTGCGAGGAAAATATGTAATCAAACCCTCGTCCATCCATGCGTAACGCTGCTCATTTAAGCCAGTATTAAAAGGAAAATACGAATGACCAACTTCATGAGCCGTTAGGTATAATGTTCCCTCCAAATCAGCATTATCACCATCATTTACCATTGCAGGGTATTCCATTCCGCCACCACCGTTGAAGGCCGTCATTTGTGGAAAAGGATATTCAATACCGGGATTAGTATTACTAAAAAAGTCAATAACATTACGAGTAATTTCTGCTATCTCAGCAAAATCCTTAGAGTCTGATTTATATACTGCATTAACATTTACTCGCTTAGTTTTTAGCTGAATACTTGTTGCATCCCAAAGATAATCTTTGCTAATGGCAAAGGCAAAATCAGTAACCGAATCCATTTTAAGAATCCACAAATTCTTAGTTTTGTTTTTAAGCACTTCTTTTTTTTCAACATCTTTTTTAGTAATGATATTAACTACTTCATCACTCTTTTTTGCTTCTTCAATTCTTTTTAAAATAGTCTTTGTATATAAATGCTCAGGATTTTGCAATACACCAGTTGACCATAGTTTATAATCTTTTGGCGTAGTGATTTCTACATTATAATTTCCAAATTCATTATAGAACTCTGCCATTCCTGTATGGGGTATTTTGGCCCAGCCATACATATCATCGTAAACCTTCATTTTAGGAAACCAATACCCTAACATATAGTTAGTTTCGCCATATATTCCATTGCGCACAGTAGTGTATTTAGGAATAATATTTGTCCATTCTATTTTAATTTTATGAGTAGTTTTTGGCGCAAAATGACTTTTTAAAATCACAATAAAATCGGTAGTGCTACTAAATACAGTTTTATTATTTATCATTTCAAAATTCACACCATCAATCTCTATAGAGTGAATCTGTACACCATCGTGCAAATCTTGCGTCCCCATATCCCAATCACGCTTTATACCTTTCTTAAATAGATCTTGCACATTAGAAAAATATAGCCTTCTTAAAGTATCAGGACTATTATTAAAATAAGTAAGTACTTCTGTTCCTTTAATCAACTTTGTGTCGGTAAATATTTCTGCTTTAATATCATAATTACAATAGTTTTGCCAGTAGTTATCGCCTACAACACCTGTATTTGTTCTTGTATTATTATCAATTGCATTTCGCACTTCTTTATGAACAAAAACGGTTTTATTCGTCTGAGCATTCACGTTTATACCACTAATCATTATAATTAATAGAATAGATTGTATTAAAAAGCTTTTCATTATTGCTATTGGTTTAAATTTATTTGGAGTGCTAAACTACTAAATTTTAGGAGGATTGCAAAGATGATTTCTTTCAAAAAAATATTATTTTATAAAAACGTTAATAATGTAGAATAATGCAATGACAAAAAGAAAAAAGCACTATTTTTGCAACTTCAAAATTTATAAATAATTATTAATTTTTTTTAAAGTTCTTTATTATGCTAAACAGACGACAACTGAGAATAAAAGCCTTACAATCATTGTATGCGCACTTTCAATCAGGTGAAACAAATGCTCTCGCTACAGAGAAATCATTGGTCACTAATCTTGACAAATTATACGATTTATATATCTATCAGTTGTCATTCCTTACCGCAATCCATCGTTTTGCTGAGGAGTCGTTAGAAGCATCAAAAAATAAATACATCCCTACTCCAGAAGATTTAAATCCCAACACAAGATTCATAGATAATAAGTTTTTGCACCAAATTGCAATGAACAAAGATTTTCTTTTAAAAGAAGATAATCTAAAGATTACATGGTCGTTGGCATCTGATACTATCCGCAATGTTGTTCACGAATTCCGTTCAAGCAAGGAGTATGTAAAATATATGCAACGCGAAGAGAATACCTACGAAAATGATAAAGATATTATCTTAGGTTTAGTGCGCAATCACTTGATTAAGAATGAGGTTATGCGTTCTTATTTCGAAGAGATTAACTCTATGTGGAGCGAAGATTACTATATGAGTTTGGCAATGGTGAATATTACAATTCATTCGTTTTCTGAAAAAACAGATATTAGCCAAAAGCTACCTACCTTATATAAAGGAGAAAAACAAGGTCGTGTTGCCGAAGATAAAGCATTTGTTATTGATTTGGTAAGAGAGACTATTGTTAACCGCGAGAAATTTGACGAGATTATTGTCGAAAAATCAAATAACTGGGAATTTGACCGTATTGCAAATATGGACCTTATTTTACTCCGTATGGGAATGTCCGAGATATTCAAATTCGATTCTATTCCATTGAAAGTAACGCTAAACGAAATGATTGAGCTAGCTAAACACTTTAGCTCACCACGTAGCAGCGTATTCGTTAACGGACTGTTAGACAGAACTATTGCTGACGGATTACGTAGCAAAACTATACAAAAAAAAGGTAGAGGACTGGTTGGACAGTAGTTTAATAGTGAGGGGAGAATAGAGAAAGGTGAAGGAGTTGCCCTTCGGCTGCGCTCAGGGTAAAAGATGGTAAGGAGTTGTAAAAGGTGGTAAAGAATTGTAAAATATGGTAAGGGGTTTAAAATCCAGCTTAACCATTTAACATTTAACCTTTAGCCTTTAGCCTTTAGCCTTTAGCCCTTCGACAAGCTCAGGACAAGCCTTTAGTTAAAAAATATAAAACCAAGGAACAGTGCTTCGTCATTATAATATTCCGATATTTATTCCCGAGAGGGCGTGTCCTTTTCAGTGTATTTATTGCAATCAGCAGAAAATAACTGGTAAGGATGCGGCTATTGATTTTGACGAAATCAAAAACACAATAAATCAGCACCTAGAGAGTATTCCCAAAGAAAATTCTGAAATACAAATTGCTTTTTTTGGTGGCACATTCACTGCCATGCCTATTGAAGAGCAA
>JAMOQL010000061.1 GCA_027064025.1 Bacteroidales bacterium | reverse complement strand
CTAAATCAAAAACAGGAACCCCAAAAGGTATTCTCATCATCATTACGATTGGAGATGTTAGAGGAATAATCGATCCCCAAAAAGCTAAGGTTCCATCTGGATTTTTTAAAACGGTCTGCATCATCACCATTCCTAATACCAACGGAATAGTTACAGGCAACATAAATTGTTGCGTATCTGCCTCAGCATCAACGGCAGAACCTATTGCAGCAAATAAGGCTGCATACAATAAATAACCGCCAATAAAGTAAAAAATAAATGATCCTATTATTAAGACCCAATTTACAGAGTTGACAAATTTATCTATTTGGTCTACAAACGAATTCATTCCATTAGCTTCGATTGGAGCTTGAGTAGACAACTCTTGTTGTTGCCCCATTATAGAACTCGACTGGGTAGTCATAATTTGTTGAGGCTTATCCAAAAATACGGAGCTTACTACAGTAACTATTCCAAAAGTTAGAATAATCCACAGTAGAAACTGCGTTAATCCAACCATAGCTACACCGACAATCTTTCCCATCATCAATTCGAAAGGTTTAACAGATGATATTATTACTTCGATAATTCTATTCGTTTTTTCTTCAATAACACCCCGCATTACTTGTGAACCGTACATAAATATAAAAAAATAAATTAACAGTCCCCCTGCAACGCCTAAAACCATTGTTACTGCTGAGAACGATTCTTTTTCTTGACCGTCTTCTTGAACCACTTTAGTTACTATCTCTAGCTCTGTTTTAATATTATTAAGAATTTCCGGGTCTACTCCTTTAGTTTTTAATTTTTCGTTTTCAATTTCTTTCTCAAGCTTAGCTTCTACATAAGAAGTAATACTTCTATTCGATTCTTTTTTAGAATATAATTCCAACAAGGGTTGCTTTACAATATTCCGAGGAATAAAAAGCAAGGCATAAAATTCTTCTTTTTGTAGGATTTCTTTTCCTTCTTTAAGACTCATGTCTTTATCTAGAAAATGGAATTTTAAATCTTTTGAATCTGGCAATCGTCTTACAGAAAGTTTTGAACTATCCAAAGCTACAGAATCTGCTTTTAGCCTGTAATTAGTTAGATAAGTGTTGTTTAATCTGTATTTCGAAAAGGCATCGGTTTGGTCGATGACTAATACTTCTTTGGCAGACTCCTCATCCATTTTTGCAAGATAAGCGGGTCCAATCATCAAACCAGCCATTAAAATAGGACCAATTATGGTCATAATAACAAATGACTTTTTAACTACTCGCGTTAAATATTCTCTTTTAATTATTATTCCTATTTTACTCATGGCTCTGCTCTTCTTTATTTTCTCCTACTACTTTAATAAAAATATCGTTCATATTTGGAACTATCTCGTTAAAAGAGAGTATTTTACCAACAGGCAGAAGTGATTGTATTAAGTCGTTTGTTGACACTGATTTATCGGTAACTTGTAAGGTTAATATTGTTCTATCATCTTCCTTATTATTGTCAAGAATCTTATATTGATGACGTAGGGATAATTCAAAACCGTTAATTTCACCATCAAAAATGATTTGATATTTATCAGTCTTAAATTGCTTTTTAACCTCCCTCATGGAGCCTCCAAGTATTTTTTTGGAATTATTTATTAATGCAATGTCGTCGCAAATTTCTTCGACCGATCCCATATTATGGGTGGAGAATATGATGGTTGCTCCTTTATCTTTTAGGTCAAGAATTTCTGATTTCAATAAATTTGCATTTATTGGGTCGAAACCACTAAAAGGTTCATCGAAAATTAACAATTCAGGCTCGTGTAAGATTGTAACAATAAACTGGATTTTTTGTTGCATTCCTTTAGAAAGCTCTTCAACTTTTTTGTCCCACCAAGCTGTAATTTCGAACTTCTCGAACCAATATTTTAACTTTTTAATGGCATCTTGCTTTGATAAGCCCTTTAGCTGTGCCAAATAAATAGCTTGTTCGCCCACTTTCATTTTTTTGTATAAGCCACGTTCTTCGGGTAGGTAACCAATTTTCCTAATATCCGATGGCGACAATGGTTTACCATTCAAAATTACTTGTCCTTTATCGGGAGCTGTTATTTGATTAATAATTCTAATAAGTGTAGTTTTACCAGCACCATTTGGACCTAATAATCCAAAAACAGAACCTTGTTTTACATCTATAGAAACACCCGACAAAGCAACATGATTAGCGAAGCTTTTATGGATATCTTCTGTTTGAAAAAATGACATATTAATATTTTAATTTATTGTCTTATTGAAATAGTTTGTTTATTAGTAATCTTTAAGTTTGAAATTCTTACCCAGATAGACTCTTCTAACTTCCTGATCGTCTGCCAATTCTTTAGCCGATCCTGCTTTTAAAATTTTACCCTCGAACAAAAGGTAGGTTCTATCGGTAATACTCAGAGTTTCTTGCACGTTGTGGTCGGTAATTAATACTCCAATATTTTTATCTTTCAATTTTCTAACAATGGTTTGAATATCTTCTACCGCAATAGGGTCGACACCGGCAAAAGGTTCGTCTAACAAGATAAACTTAGGATCGATTGCTAATGCTCGAGCAATTTCGCATCGCCTACGCTCGCCACCAGAGAGCTGGATCCCTTTACTTTTTCTTATCTTTTGTAAGCCAAATTCGTCTAACAAAGACTCTACTCTATCTCTTTGCTCGGCTTTTGAAAATTTAGAAAGTTCTAAAACGGCTTTTAAATTATCTTCTATCGATAGGGTTCTGAAAACTGAAGATTCTTGAGCTAAATAACCCACTCCCATTTGAGCTCGTTTATATACGGGTAGTTTGGTAATGTCTTTGTCGTTTAGAAAGATTTTGCCCTCATTGGGTTTTACAAGTCCAACAGTCATATAAAAGCTTGTTGTTTTTCCTGCTCCATTTGGGCCTAATAGTCCCACAATCTCGCCTTGTTCTACTTCTATAGAAACGTTATTTACAACGGTTCTTGATCCATATTTCTTAACTAAACCTTGAGTATAAAGTTTCATATTATGGGATTATTATCAATAGATTAAACTAATTTGGCATATGCTTTTTGAATCTCATCTTTAATAGATTCTGAATCGAAACCACACTCTTTATACTGCTCTAATTGTGTTCCATGTGGAATAAAATAATCAGGTACTCCTAATATTTTAACTGTATTCGTATAATTGTTTTCAGCCATAAATTCTAGAACCGAAGAACCAAATCCTCCTTGTTTTACACCATCTTCTACGGTAATAATAGTATCGTAACTTTTACACACTAAATGCAAAACATCTTCATCGATTGGTTTTACAAAACGCATATCGTAATGCTGCGGTTTTTGTTTTTCATCATCAATATTAGAAATAGCAAATTTCACAAACTCTCCTGTAATTCCAATACTTAAAACAGCAACTTTTAATCCTTCAGAAATCAATCTGGCTTTTCCTATTTCTATTTCGGCAAATTCTTTTTCCCATTCGACCACAGAGCCAGTACCTCTGGGATAACGAATTGTAAAGGGCCCGTGATTTCGGAGTTGACTGGTATACATTAGGTTTCTGAGTTCGATAGCATCCATCGGTGCTGCAACAATCATATTTGGAATGTTTCTCATATAGGCCAAATCGAAAACACCATGATGGGTTTCTCCATCGTCGCCAACTAAACCTCCTCTATCTAAACAAAAAACCACATTCAATTTTTGAATTGCAACATCGTGAATTACTCCGTCGAAAGCACGCTGCATAAAAGTCGAATATATATTGCAAAATGGCAGCTGCCCCGAAATGGCTAAACCTGCCGAAAAGGTAACGGCGTGCTGCTCTGCAATCCCAACATCGAATGCTCTGTCGGGCATTTCTTTCATCATTATATTTAAAGAAGAACCCGATGGCATTGCTGGAGTAATTCCAACAATCCGTTCATTCTTTCGAGCCAACTCTACAATTGTATTACCAAAAACATCTTGAAATTTTACAGCTTGTTTACCCTCTACTTTGGCTTTTATTATTTCGCCTGTGGTCTTATTAAATTTACCTGGTGCATGAAATTGGGTTTGATGTAATTCTGCTTGTTTAAATCCTTTTCCTTTTTTGGTAATTACGTGCAACACTTTTGGTCCTGGAATGCTCTTTAAATCGGAAATTATTTTACTTAAATAAACAACATCGTGACCATCGACGGGTCCAAAATATCTAAAATTAAAGGACTCGAATACATTGCTATGACGAAGAATTATTGATTTTATTCCGTTATCAATTTTTTGAGCTATTTTTCTAGCATCGGGAATTTTCCCAAGTACTCTCCAAACGTCTTTTTTAACTCTGTTGTATGTTTTTGATGTGGAAATATCCAATAGATACTCGCTTAAAGCACCTGTATTTGGATCTATTGCCATATTGTTATCATTAAGAATAACCAATAAATTAGCATTTAAGGATCCAGCGTTATTTAAACCTTCAAAAGCCAAACCACCAGTCATTGCACCGTCTCCAATAACGGCCACATGCATTCGGTCTTCGTTTTTTTGTTTAGAGGCCACGGCCATTCCAAGTGCTGCGCTAATCGAGGTTGAGGCATGCCCTACTCCAAAAGCATCGTACTCGCTTTCCGAAGGTTTAGGAAATCCGCTTATTCCTTTACATTTTCTATTGGTATGAAATTGGTCTCTACGCCGTGTTAATATTTTATGCCCATAGGCTTGATGTCCTACGTCCCACACAATTTTATCGTAGGGGGTATTTAATGCGTGATGTAAGGCTACGGTTAATTCTACGACTCCTAAACTTGCGCCAAAGTGCCCAGGATTAGCAGACACTACATCGATAATAAAAGACCGTAATTCATCGCTTAACTGCATAAGCTGTGTGTACGATAGTTTTCTTACATCGCTGGGAGAATCTATATTTTCTAGTAATGTTTTTTTCATATTAACGATTGAAACTTTGCAGAACAAAATTCCGAGCAAATTTACAATAAAAAACAGAAGCTTATTTTATAAACCTCTGTTTCTTTTTCTTAAAAGAATATAAATTCTGAATTCTATAACTTTATTTTCTTGTTTTACTTGTTCTTTTGGGCTTTGTTGCAAAATTTTCTTCTTCTACTACATTGCCTAAATTATCGTATTCGGTCCACTTTCCTGTTTTTTCATCGTTAAAATATTTACCGACAAATTGTTTTTGTCCATTATCGTGATAGCAGGTCCAAAGACCTTGTTTAAGCCCATTTTTATATGCTCCTTCACAAACTTTTGCTCCATTCTCTCCCCAATCAATCCATTTCCCATTTAGTTCGTCTTTATGATATGTTCCGGTACTTAATTTTCGTCCTGAAGCATAATACTCAATCCATAAACCATCCATTAAATCGGCAATATAAGAACCTGTTACCTTTTTATTTCCTTCTTTATCCCAAAGCGTATATTTACCATTCTTATTTCCTGATACATACACAGTTATGGATTCTCGCTTACCGTCTTCAAAATAAGTTATACATTCTCCAGATAACTTCCCTTTTACATATCTTTCTTTTTTCTTAATTTGACTATTTTCAAAATATTCTGTTCTATCTCCACTTAACAGTTTATCGGTATAAGATTCCTCTATTTGCTTTATTCCATTTGGATACCAATAAGTCCAAACTCCCATTTTATCACCTTTAAGATAGGACCCTTCCGATTTTTTCTTAGCGTCATCGTACCATTCATTCCAAAGTCCTTCTTCTAAACCATTTTTAAATAATCCATCTTTTTTCTTCTTCCCATTAGAATACCATTCTGTGAACTGTCCCTCAGGTTTCCCGAAAATATAGTTACTCAACAAGAGTTTAGAACCATCCTTATTCCACATTAAATATTGTCCCTGCTGTTTGCCATCGACAAATGTGCCTTGTAACTTAAGCTGTCCATTAGAATACCATTCTTTATAGTCTCCATGCTTAACCCCTGCCTTAAAATTATGAATGGCTTTTTTTTGTCTGTTCTGATACCATTCAACATGCTCTCCTATTTTTTTTCCTTTTTTGTATTCTCCCTTAAAAGATAATCGGCCATCATTGTGCCAAGCTTTTACCCAGCCATTGAGAACACCATCGATATAGAACTCTTCAGATTTCTTCTGGCCATTTTCGTGCCACCAAATCCATAATCCATCTTGTTTCTTTCCTTTATATGTTCCAATAACTTTTACATTCCCATTTGAATATTTTTCGGTAAATGTTTTGTAAGTAATGAGTTGACCTGATGTTCCTGAGGACGTCCATGTTTTCCATTTTCCATCTTGTCTATCGTTAATATACTGTCCTTCTTCCGATTTCTTCCCATTTTTATGATAAAATGTTCCTAAACCATTTAATTTACCCTTGATACAAGTTCCTTCGAAAGCCAAAACGCCATTGTCAAAATAAGACTTCTGAACCCCAATTTTATTTCCATTTTTATACGAAATCTCATCTTTCTTTTTGCCATTCTCGAACCAAGTCAACCATAAATTATTTTTCTTCCCTTTAAGAAATTCTCCAGATTCTTTTTTATTTCCGTTAGGATATTTCCATACCCAAAGTCCATTTTTCTTCCCTTTTACAAAATTCCCTTCCGACTCCACAACTCCATTCTCGAACCACCATACCCATTGACCTTCTGGGTGACCTTCTTTATAACTTTCTTGAAATTTTTTCTGCCCATTTGCAAACCACCAAGTCCAAACACCATCTTTCTTCCCGTTAAGAAACTGACTCATTTGCATATTATCTCCGTTAGGAAAATACTGTATTACGGTTTTATAAGTTTCTGTTTTTGTTAACTTTCCAGAATTATTATAGTATTGCCATTTCCCTGACGGATAACCATTCTCATCGAATTCGCCTATCCGTTTTTCATTTCCATTTTCAAAATACTCAACACACCGACCAACCTTCTTATTGGCTTTAAATATTCTTTCTTTTTGAATATTACCTGACGGAAACCAAAATGTTTCTTTTCCGTTTTTTACACCTTCAACAAACCAAGTTTCTCTTATTTTCTGGCCTTCTTTATTATATTCTATCCAGTTATCTTGTTTTTTTCCATCCTTTAAAGTACCTTCTAATTTCAAATGTTCTTTATCGTAGAATTCTTTTTTAGTTTTATAAATCCTTACTCTACTTGTTTTCCCTAGAATATCCCATTCGGTCCATTCGCCAACTCTACGACCATTTGAGTAAACGCCTTCTTCTTGTATCTGACCGTAATCGTACCATTTCTTAAAAGATCCATTTCTTAAACCATTCTTATAACTTAACTCCAGTCTTTTCATTCCATCTTTGTCCCACTCTGTCCAAAGTTTTTCTTTCTTTCCATTTTTATATAATCCTTTATACTTCCACTGGTTTTCTTTATATACACCTTCTACTTTACCAGAAAACAATTTATCTGAGCCTTTTACAAAAGCAATATTGTCACTGTTAATCTTTAAATCTTCAAAAGTCTTTTGAGCAAAAGAGATATTGATGAGCAAAACAAGAGCACTTAATAGGATTTTATTTTTCATAATATTTTATTTTTTCTTGAAACTTAGAAGTCTCATTATATGTTGAAATTAGTGATTTTTTTGATAAGAAAAAAGGACTTATGCTCTAAAACAGAAAAAGCTTATGGAAATATCTTATTTCGAGATATTCCTTTTTATTGACTAACAATTAAAAATTCAGTTCGTCTATTCTTTGCACGGCCATTCTCTGTATTATTACTTGCTATCGGCTTAGATTCTCCAAAACCTTTATAAGCTACAATCCTATCTTGATTTACACCTTGAAAGACCAAGAAGTCTCGTACTGTTTTAGCTCGTTTTTCAGATAATTTTTTATTAGTATGTGCGTTTCCTACATTATCAGTATGACCATAAATTTCAATTTTTATACCTGGATTATCATTTAAATATTGTACAAAATTATCAAGAATAAAAAGGCTCCCCTCCATAAACATAGAAGAATTAGTTGCAAAATGAATATCGTTAATCGGAACAATCTTTCCGACTTCTAATTTTTTAACCTCCATACTAATTTCACTAGGCTTTTCAATAGTTTCTTCTGTAGCTTTTATATATTTTGAGGAAAAAGCTGTTCCTTTCTTTTTAACTGTTAACAGCACGTCCTCATCTTTTTTAACAGATACTGCAATAGCATATTCTCCTGTTTTTGCATCAACCATTCCTTCGATTGTTTTTTTCGAATTTGCTGTTCTTACTTCTACTTTGGCATTGGTTAATGCTTCTCCTTTTTCGTCAATAAGTTTACCTTTAGCAAAAAACACTTTTTCGGGACGAGCTCGCTCATACAAGTTAAAAGAGTATACATTCCAACGTTTAGCATCATCTAATTCGTCAGACGAAAAGTAAGCTTTTTTTCCGTTGGTACTCACAAAAAATCCAACATCATTAGATTCTTTATTTATTGGATAACCAATATTAATAGGCTTAGCCCAGCCGTTCTCTTTTTCTTTAACATAAAAAATATCGTAACCTCCAACTCCAGGTATTCCATCCGATGAAAAATACAAGGTTTTACTATCGGTATGAATAAAGGGTGATTTTTCGTTGCCTTTTGTATTGATTGCTTTGCCAACATTTCGCGCTTTAGACCAATTTCCATTTACACCTTTTAAAGATACATAGATATCGGAAGTTTGGTTATTTGAATAATCGAATCCAATATTTGTAGGCCGAATACTTGCAAAGTAAAGTTTTTTTCCATCAGCAGAAATAGACGGTTGGCTTTCCCAAGAATATTTCCCATTAATATTAGGACCCAGATTTTTTAAACTTGACCATTCTCCATCTCTATTATATGAAACATAAATATCACAATTTTTGAAAGGTCCATTCTTCCCTTTTACAAATTTGCAAAGAGTGATGTATAGTTCTTTGTTATCGATAGTCATGCTCATGGCTCCTTGGTCTACTCCCGACTGATTGAACGGTTTTGGCATCTTTACTCCCTTGCTAAAAATAGCATTTATCTCTTTAATACTATTTGTTCTATGGCTCAAAGAAAGCTCATCAACTAATCTATCTCTCTGTGTTTGAGGGTCTATCAAATTGAAACGATGGGTATAAATAGCAATTTCGCCATCTGGAGAAATAATTGGCAAAAATTCATCCTCATCGGTACTAATACCATTTATTTTTTGAGGTTTAAATTCTACAGGATTATTAATCAAATCAAAATATACTTTGATGCGATTCTGAATATTTAGGGTTTGCTTCTTGAAGTATTTATTTTTGCTTTTTTGATCGTACACATTAATATATTGTCTTGCTTTTTTTAAATCTTTTCGATAAAATAAAATATCTGCAATATAATAATTGGCCTCGTAATCGTGTGCCGATGGACAATTATCGACCACTCTTTCGAAATATTTTAATGCTCTATTTTCTAATTGTAATTTTTTAGTAGCATCTATTTGAACTTTAGATTTCTGATAATTAATATCTGCTAATGCGAAATTAGCATCGGCAAATGTTCTATCGATTTTAATGGCATCAATTAATAGCTTATATGCTTCTCTGCGTTCTGATTTTTGACCTGTTCTAAGCAAGACTAGAGCCTTGTTGTATAAGCGTTCTGCCTTTCCGCTTTCCGACTTACAAGTTGGCTCTCCATCGGCAAAGGCCATAACCTGAACCAGTATTAATACTAGTAACCCTATCCCTCTCAAACTTATCCTCATTGTAATTATTATACTGTTTCTCGTGTTTTAAGATAAAAAACTGGGCGAGGTTTTTTAATAGACTTATTACTAAGTTAGTTTATAATTTTGTAGCTTTCTCTATCAATTTATCACCTTCCGACTTGGCTCTAGATTTAAGATTATCGGTCTGCTTTTTAGTCTCCAAGACCAATTGATCGGCTTTTTTATTGGCTTCCTGCTCAATCTTGTTGGCTTTTTTATTAGCCTCTTTTTTCAAAGCTTTTCCACTTTCTTTAGCAGCCATCTTTGCAATTGGATTAGCCCCCGCTTTTTTTATCAAATCATTAATTTGTTTATTTGCCTCGTCTTTCGCCTGCTGAGCAGCTTTTTTTCCAGCTACCCTAATTGCCCTAGCCTGCTTCTCGGATTCAGCAATTAATTTCTTCGATTGTTTGTCGGCTTCAGTCATCAAAGCTGCGGCTTGTTTCCTTGCTTCAGCTATCGCTTTATCTTTCCCTTTATTTATTAACTCATCAACCTTTTCTTTAAGTTGATCTTTTACTCCATTAAGCATATCTTTCATCCCTACCGAAAACTTTGGTTCCGATACCGTTCCTGTGATAAAGACATCCAAATTAATCGTTTTTCCTAAATCTACGCCTTGAGTTAATTGACCTCCCTTAGCCATTAGCCCATCGATTAACTGATCGGCATTTCCTAATTCTGAACGAGGGATATCCACATTTAGTGTATAATCTAACGATTGATCAATACCCTGTTTACCTCCAAAAGTAGCTTTCGAATTATTCCATTTAACATCTACAGGAGAGATTGTAATATTTCCATTTTCAATCAAAAATGTTCCATCTATATTTTTAAGTTCTGCTTGTTTATATTTGTCAGATTTTAACATATTAGCCAATTTTTCTAAAGACTTAGAGCCTCCTATTACAATACTCTTTGACTTAATATTTCCTCTACCATTCATTGTTTTCTGAATGGGATTCATATGCTCATCTAATAAAGATTTCAATTTAAAATTCATCGAAATTTTACCTTTACAATTTTCTGCAATTGGTGCAATTTTTTTAACAGTATTAAAGGTTTCAAATGTCTTCTTTATATCAAAATTTATTACCTTAAAGTCGAAATTAATTTGGGGAGCAGTAATATCTCTACTATCGTATACTCCTGTCATTTCAAGAGTTCCATCAATCATATTCATCTTTACGGGGTTCATTGTTGCCACACCTTCTTTAAGTTGAACATCGCCAACAAAATTTTCTATTTCGTAATTATCGTAAAGAATCTTTTTTAGATTGGTATTTAATGAAAAATCGATATTCTTCGGCAATTCCACAATCTCCATTGCGTTCTCTTGATTTCCGTTAATTGTCTTATTTTCTACTGTTTGTTCTGCTACTTTGTCTGCTTCTGCTGCACTTTCTTCATCTACACCTACCAACTCGTTCCCATCAATTAAACTAGAGTTTAAATTAAAACTCCCCGATAAGACCTCATCATTAAAATAATATGCTAAGAAATTATTAATTTGCCCCTTGGCATGAAAATCGCTACGCCCAACCTTTGCATCAAAATTTTGAAGTGTAAAATATTTTGGTGCAACTTCAAAATTTGTAGATTCAATATTAATATCATAATCCAAATCATCTACTTTGTAAATAAAATTTTCCAGCGCAATATTCCCTTTTGCATCAAACTCATCGTATTTCTCGTTCTCTATTGTCGATAGATTTCCTTTCATTGTCAAATCTATGGTCATTAAACCCGATATGCTCATGCTGTCGAGAGGAATAGCATCTTTCAATTTATCAAAATCTATTTTCCCTTTCACAAATCCATCGATATATGGATCACTAATTGGTGTTTTTGTAAGATATTGAGCAGAGAATGGATTGCCAGCCAAATCTAAATCAAAGCGTTTTAAATCGATTACTGTGTGGTCGTCAACGCCATCTTTATTATCAATATTCAGATTGACAAATATTTGCGTAATAGCAGTAGGTAAATCTGGATACTGAACACTTGCATTATCAATATTCAAGTTCAAATTAAATGCAGGTAATTGATTATCGGAATAGATTCCTTTGGCATAGCCTCCTAATTTTAATGCTCCAGAAGTTTTAATATCGGCATAGTCTTTTGTATAAACCGAAGGTACTAACGAAAGCAAGTCTTTAAACTGATTATCATTGGTTGCAAAAGATAAATCCATATCGTAACTATTCTGATTCATTTGTAAGAACCCATCTAAAGCAAGAACTAATTTGTTGATTCTAAATTTATTATCAAGAATATCAAATCTCATTTTATCTAAATCGGCATTTATCGCTGCTGTATATTCAATATTTGTTTTATTTAAATATTTTACGCCCTCCATATTAACAGTAAGGGCTTCTATTAGAAGGTTCATTTTCAACTTAGCGGTACTTAAACTGAAATCTCCATTAATGCTATAATCTAGGTCTTTTACCTCTGCAAGTATGTTACTTGATTCATCTTGATATACAATATTTGCCTTCTGAATCGAGAATTCTTTTAATGCTAAATTAAAAGCAGCAGGTTTCTCTTCACCAGATTCAGCAACAGGGTTTTCTGACTCTACTGAGGGTTCTGTAACTTTAGCAATATCCCAATTTGCAGTTGTGTCTGGCAAGACATGTGCATACAATTGCGGCTCTACCAAATGAACAGCTAATATCTTAATTTCATCACTCATCACAGACATTAAATCTACCTTTGCAGAAAATTGTTTTAAATACATTAAGGTATCTTCCTCAAACTTATCGACCCCAACTACCGAAACATTATTGATTTCAAAGTTTAAATTTGGGAAATAGGTAAAAATCGACAAATCGAATTCACCAAAATTTACTTTTGCATTGACTTGATTATTAATTTCTGTTTTAGCGATTTCAACAATCTTATCTTTAAAAATAACAGGGACAAGAATTAATAAGGTTAAAATTAATAGGATTGTTAAGACTAAAAATTTGAGAAATTTCTTCATAATTGATTGATTTAATAAAACAAGCTATAAATATAATAAAGTTCTATTGATTATTGACTGTATAGTTTTACTTATGGTATATTAATTTCTAAATTAATTTATTATTTAAGCGGTTTAATAGTTCCAATTCCATTTTTTTCAAAATGTTTTTCTGTTGGATTTCCTAGATAATAAATAGACCCCACCCCATTAACCTCTGCGATTAATCTATGGCTTGCATAAACTTTTGCGTGTCCGACTCCACTTACTACTACTTTAGTATCTTCCGAAATTAATTTTGTTGCTTTTATAGACCCAACACCCGATAATTTCAGATTAGATTTCTTACACACCCCCTGCACATCTAGCGAACCTGTTCCACTAACACTTCCTGTAAAACCCTGACATTTAATATTTAAATGCAAACTTCCTGCACCATTCATATTCGCACGCAAGACATTTGTATTCATCTGATTTTGAGACCTTAAAGAACCTGCTCCACCAAAAGAAATGACACTAACATTAACATAATAAACCTTAAAAACTAATTTAGAACAAACTCTAGAAACATTCTTGTTTTTGGCTGTTGTATTAATTTTTAATTCTCCTCTTTCATTATTTATTTTGATATAATCCATAACATCTTCTTTCTGAACTTCCACCTCTAATTTGTTATGGTCAGACTGAATTAAAATATAAGACGAAGCCCCTTCCAAAGTAAGTTTATGAAAATCTTTTAATTCTATTTCTTTTGTTATTTGCGAGAATGCGTTTATCGATAATAAAATTGCTACAAATGCAAAGCTTATTTTTAATAATGTTTTATTAATCATCATCTATAATTTAGTTTGCAGCAAAGTTAAATAAAAAAGCCTCCAGTTAGAAATTATCAGTTATCAATAAAACATTTTACTTTCTCTAGATTTTTAAAAAGCCAAGGAATAATAAACTCGTTTTTATTATCTTTGCAAATTGAAAATTAGAAACTAAAAATTCAGCCTTATGATTATCTCATACAAATGGTTAAAAGACTATATAAAAATTGACCTAGAAGTAGAACAACTTTCTCGTATTCTTACTGATATTGGATTAGAAGTAGGTGGAATAGAAGAATTTGAATCTGTAAAAGGTGGTCTCAAAGGTTTAGTTGTTGGTGAAGTTGTAACCTGTGTTAAACATGAAAATGCAGACTCGCTGTCTGTAACAACTGTAAAAGTTGCCGAAGACAAGATTCTTCCCATAGTTTGCGGTGCTCCGAATGTTGCTGCAGGACAAAAAGTTATTGTTGCTACTGTAGGAACAACACTTTACGATGGCGATAATGAATTCAAAATAAAGAAATCTAAAATTCGTGGCGAAGTTTCGGAAGGTATGATTTGTGCCGAGGACGAAATAGGAATGGGAAATTCTCACGACGGAATTCTCGAATTACCATTAGATACTCCAACAGGAACTCCTGCTAATAAATATTTTAATGTAGAAAGTGATACTATTTTCGAAATAGATTTAACTCCAAATCGTGTAGATGGGGCTTCGCATATTGGTGTTGCCAGAGATGTCGCCGCTTACTTAAAGTCGATAGACACAAATATTGATTACATTCTTCCTTCGATAGATCAATTTAAGATTGATAATAACCATCAAGAAATAAAAGTTGAAGTAAGAAACGCCGATGCTTGTCATCGATATTCTGGCTTAACTATCAATGGATTAACAATAAAAGAATCCCCAGAATGGTTACAAGTTAGGCTAAAATCTATCGGGCTAACACCTATCAACAATGTAGTAGACGCAACCAATTACATATTGCACGAATTAGGTCAGCCACTACACGCCTTTGATATGGCAGAAGTAAAAAACAACACTATTATTGTTGATACAGTTGCTGATAAAACAAAATTTACAACTCTAGACGAAGTCGAACGTGAATTAAATGAAAAAGATTTAATGATTTGTAACTCATCCGAAGCGATGTGTATGGCGGGTGTTTTTGGTGGTGCAACTTCAGGAGTAAAAGAAACAACAACATCTATCTTTCTAGAATCAGCCTATTTCGATTCGGTTTGGGTTCGTAAAACAGCCAAGCGCCATGCTTTAAACACCGATGCTTCGTTCCGTTTCGAACGAGGAACCGACCCTAATATGACTGTTTTTGCCTTGAAACGTGCAGCACTTTTAATTACAGAAATAGCAGGAGGTAAAATTTCGTCTGAAATATTTGATTATTACCCAAACCCTGTAGCCGACTTCGATGTAACTATTGACTTAAACAGAGTTAATACTTTAATTGGTGAAGAAATTCCCAAAAGCCAAGTCATAAAAATATTATCTGCCTTAGAAATTAAGATCAACGATAAAGGAGA
Source organism: Bacteroidales bacterium (assembly GCA_027064025.1). Classification (GTDB taxonomy): domain Bacteria; phylum Bacteroidota; class Bacteroidia; order Bacteroidales; family JAFGXI01; genus JAFGXI01. The sequence continues at coordinate 2,593 of JAMOQL010000061.1, read as the reverse complement.
TACTTTAGATTTAAAAATCCCTCCATATAGAGTCGACGTAACTCGCGAGGCTGATGTAGTTGAAGAAATTCTACGAATATATGGATACAATACTGTGGCTGTTCCACAAACCGTTCACTCGGCAATTACATACGCTCAGAAACCAGACAAAGCCGCAATCGTCAACTACGTTTCGGATTACTTATCGAGCAATGGATTTAACGAAATGATGGCCAATTCATTAACCAAAGCCAATTATTACGAAAATCTAGAGACCTTCCCAAAAGATCAAATCGTAATGATAAATAATCCTTTAAGTTCTGATTTGAACGGAATGCGTCAAAGTTTGTTATTTGGAGCTTTAGAAAGTGTCGCTTATAATCAGAACCATAAAAATCCAAACTTAAATTTATACGAATTTGGAAATTGTGCATTTTATCTTCCAAAAGAAGAAAATGAGAATCCACAAAGAAATTATAAAGAAGAATATCATTTAGCATTAACGATTACTGGAAATAAATTTCCTCAGTCTTGGAACTTAAAAGAAGAAGCCTCTAACTTCTATTCTCTTAAAGCCATGGTTGAAGGTGTTTTAGCTAAACTAAGAATACCTAACTTCCAAACAGAATTATTCCAAAACGATATTTGGGCAGAAGGGTTGCGATACAAAATGAACAACAAAGTAATTGTTGAATTTGGGATTTTAACGGCTCAGTTATTAAACCAAATGGATATCGAAAATGATGTTTATTTTGCTGAGTTCAATTTTGAAGCTATACTTAAAGCTCTTCCGAAAAAAGATATACAATACAAAGCTATTGCCAAATTTCCAGAGGTTCGTAGAGATTTAGCTCTTTTGGTAGGTTCCGATGTTCAATTTGGAGCACTAAAAAGAACAGCCGAAAAGGTTGAAAAGAAACTACTGAAAAAAGTCAATATCTTCGATGTTTACGAAGGAGGAAATATTGAGAAAGGTAAAAAGTCGTATGCTATTAGTTTTATTCTACAAGACGAAAACAAAACTCTAAATGACAAGCAGGTAGATAAAATTATGCAAAAAATGATTTTCACTTTCGAAAAAGAATTTGGTGCAACAATAAGATAAACTAACTCTTTATATTTATTACAGAAAACCCTATCTCTACTCAAAACAGAATAAGATGGGGTTTTTTATGCTTATTATTAAGCCGACAGAGTTAAAGCGATATAAAAAAAGGTAATATAGATGTAACTTTTTACGTTTATAAGTTACTATATAGCAAAACCGAAGTATGAAAAAACAAAACCGAAGCCTAGCAACTTTTTTGATTCTTAATTTTATTGCTCTAAGCAGTTACTCGCAAATTGTCTATGTCAGTAATAATTCGTCAAAGAATTTTCAAGGCAACTACCCATACTATGTCAAAAGTTGGGATACAAATTCGTATGACATTAGAAATATTCGAAAACATAAAATAAAAGAAGAAGACCTTACTGTTATTACCTATAAGAGACATGGGAAAAGAGTCATTGAAAATAGTAGAGTAATAAGAACATTCAATAACAGGTCGTATTTAATTGAATATATCAGCTTTAACAAAGGAAAAGAATCTTCTCATAACATTTACGAATACGACTCCAATAATAATAAAACCGATTACAAAAGGTGGTATAAGGGTAAGCATTATTCTCACTCTATCAATAAATTCAACCAATATAATCAACTAACACAAAGAGATTCGTATTGGAATAATAAATTTCAAAGTAGAGCTATTGCTATATATCAAGACAGTATTATTACAGCTCAATGGACTTACCGAAAAGACAGTAACCAAGTTAGAAATAAATGGGAATATAGTTACTATCCAAATTGGGACAAGAAAACAACTCGTTATTACAAAAAAGGACAACTTAAACACAGCTGGAATTATACTTGTAACGAAGAAGGAGAAGAAGAAAAACCAAAGAAAGAAACAAAAGTTTGCGAACTAAAACAGTATAATGCCGATAGCTCTTATGTGATAATTCGACGATTAACTGATGAGAATGGTAAAATATCAAAAAGAAAAATAACTTTTGACAAAAATAATCATCCAATATTACGAGAATACTTTAATATTCAAAACAGGCTTACCTATAAAGATTCTAGTATTTATTTGAATGATAAACGCTCTGAGAATTACCAGTTTAACAATTTAATTATTCAAAAAAGCACAATTTACACCTTTGATACAGATGGTAAAAAAACAAGTCTAAAAGAGCTATTCTACAAGAAATCGGGATCGATTGGTTGGGCACATGAATACATGTTTAATAAAGCGGGTAAAACTTTGGAATCTATTGTTTACGGAAAAAACAAACAGGTGATTATTACCCGAAATCACAAATACAATGAGGATAATAAAGAAACTCTTGAAGAAAGTTATAATGGTAACGGCTCTTTAATATCGAGAACTATCAAAACATACAACGAAAAAGGTTTACTTGTAAGATCTGACAAGTATAATAAAGATAATACTCTCATTAGTTCTGTTATTACAAAATATCAACTTTTCGAATAAAAAGAAGCCATAAAAAGGGCTGAATCTATACAGAAACAGCCCTTCATAGTATCTTAATAGTGGAGTATTAGACA
>JAMOQL010000060.1 GCA_027064025.1 Bacteroidales bacterium | reverse complement strand
AAATCTTACTAAAAAAGGAGTTGTATTTTATGAAAATGCCACCATTACACCTGTTGTGAACGAAGAAGGGGAGATTATTAATTATTTAGCTATAAAAGAAGATATTACTCAGAAAAAGGCTATTCAAAAAGCGTTATTCGAAAGCGAAAAAAGGTTTAGGTTCTTGTCTGATTCTACATTTGAAGCGGTCTTTATTTTGCAAGATGGGAAAATTATTGATGCAAATCGTTCAGCTTTAGAAATGACGCAATATTCTTATGATGAAATAGTGGGCGAAGATTTATTTGTATTTTCGAAAAGAGGTGATTTAGAAACATTATTAAAAGGAATTTATAAGAATAAATCTATTGAGGACATTGGAATAAGAAAAGATGGTAGTTTAATTAAAATCGAAGTACAAGGTAGAATTCATGTCATTGACAAACGTTCTTATATTATTGTTGCTGTAAGAGATATTACTGAACAAAAAAGAATGTTAAAAGCATTAGAAAATGCACAGAACGAATTATTATCAAAAGTGATAAAGGCTGAAGAAAATGAGAGGAGCAGGGTAGCATCGGACTTACACGATGGTATTGGCCCTGATTTATTAAGTATTAAATTGCATTTGAATGCTTTAGAAAATGCGAAAACTAATAATGAAAAGATTGAGATTTTGAATAAATCGTATAGAATAATAGAGGATTCTATTTATAATCTTAAACAGATTTCTAAGAATTTAAGTCCTTATTTGTTAAAAGATTTTGGAATAGAAGCCGCTCTAAAAGATTTTATAAATAATATTAGAATTGGAGAAATAGATATAAATTTTGAATCAAATCTCTTAAATTTAAGGTTTAAGTCTGAAATTGAAATTTCACTTTTCAGAATCACAAAAGAATTAATTAATAATTCAATTAAATATTCGAAAGCCGAGCAAATTAATATTCAAATTAAATATGAGAAACAAAAAATAGTTTTCTATTATACAGATAATGGTGTTGGGTTTGATGTGGAAGGGAAATTAAAATTTAATACAAAAGAATCTCATTTTGGACTGAAGAACATTGTAGGGAGAATAAAATCTCTAAACGGAAATATTGATATAGCAAGTAATAATAAATATGGAATTGTCATTAATATTGATATTTCCACAAAAAATATTTAACTTTACACTTATGTTAACCCAATTAACTCAATTAATCCCAGTTATATATGAATGATATTACCGTATTTATTGTAGACGACCACGAACTATTTATTGAAGGAATAAAATTATTGTTAAATCAATTCGATTTTATTGAGAACGTACATCAGGCTAGTAATGGTAAGGAGTATCTCAGATTATTAGATCAAACTATTCCTGATATTGTATTAATGGATATTAATATGCCAATTATGGATGGTGTGGAAGCCACAATAAGATCGAAAGAATTGTACCCTGATGTTAAAATAATTGCACTTAGTATGCACGATAGTATCGACTATTATACTAGGATGACTGATGCTGGGGTTGATGGTTTTGTAACCAAAGATACTAATGCTAATGAGCTTTATTTAGCAATTACCAAAGTGTTGAAAGGCGAAGACTATTTTTCTAAAAAAATATTAGAAAATGTAATTCAAAGTTTTAATAATACTAAATCTGATAACACTCAGGAACAAGTTAATTTTTCTAAAAGAGAACTAGAGATTTTATTGGAGATGGCTAAAGGTTTGTCAAATATTGAAATTTCTGAACAATTATTTATCAGTCCTAGAACGGTGGAACGTCATAAAGAAAACATGTATAAAAAAACTTACTGTAAGAATGGTATTTCGTTAATCGTTTATGCTATTAAAAATAAATTGATTCAACTATAATTCTTAATTTCCCTAGTTAGAATAATAAATTGGGTAATTTCCGCCTTTTTTTTGGGTGGAAAGTCCTAGTTTTTCCATAGACGTATTCATAATTTTGTTGAGTAGTTAATGCTTTTATTAAGCTCAAGTAATTATGAAAATCGTATCCAGAAAAAATAGCTCAAATGGTAATGTAGATATAGTTTGTGAGAAGACTAGCGCATTTGGCATGGTCAAAACTAAGATAAATTACCGTTCTACAAAAGAAGCTCCAACAGGTTATTGGAATTGGAGCAATATTTCAACAAAAGAAGATGTGGATCCATTAATGGTATTTAGATTAGATAATTACTGCAATAATGAACCTCATTTCGATTTTATTGATGATTATATTTTGTATCAATCTTTTGAATGTCCCTTTGATAATAAAGAATTGAGTACTTGTGTTTTTAAAAAACTGAGATCTATTTCAGACATAAATGAAAGAAGAAGTTACCTTAAAGCATTAGGGCTTGAGCAAAAGTTAGATATTTATTCTCATCATAAAAATTGTATTAAAAAACGAACACTATTTAAGGAATATTAGAAACAAAATATCATTCATTTCAAATACACACAGAAAGATGCTCCAATATTATTGGGGCATCTTTTTTAATGATAAGCGGATTTGATAGTCTACAATAATGCGCATAAGAAAGGCTGCTCACCCCTGAGCAGCCAAAAAACCAACTAACCTAAACCCAATTTTAATTTCCTATTAATACTAATAAGAAAGTCTTGTAAAGTTAAATAATGATGCAAGAGAATAGATGAGTATAATTACCCATTTATTGATTTTCTTCTTTGGACAAGAAACCTTGGCTAAAAAAGATAATAATTTGTTTAAATGATGTATTTTTGATTAAAACTTAATACAATGAAGAATTATTTAACAGCTGTTATTTTCTCAATAGCAATAGTTGCATCTTCTTATTTTTTGGCAGATGCTTATCTAAATAGAACTAAGAATGTAAAAGGAACTATTTCTGTTACAGGTCTTGGAAAAACTGATATTGTGTCAGATTTGATAGTTTGGGAAGGCGACTTTTCTGCTAAAAGTTACGAGTTAAAAGATGCTTATACAATATTAAAGAGAGATAAAAAGAAAGTAATTAGTTATCTTGAATCTAGAGGTTTAAAAGAAAATCAGATCGTTTTTAATGCCGTAGTCATGAATAAGCGTTTTGAGACAAAATATAACGAATATGGGAAATATTCTGGTGAAGAATTTGTGGGCTATGAATTGAGTCAAGGGATTAGGATCGAGTCGAAAGAGGTAGAAAAAATAGAGCAAATTTCTCGCGAAATAACAGATTTATTAAATCAAGGAATTCAGTTTTATTCTAATCCTCCACGATACTATTATACTAAATTGGCGGGTCTTAAAATTGAAATGATCTCTAAAGCCACCGAAGATGCTTTTAATAGAGCGGAAACTATAGCCAAATTCTCAAAAAGCAAAATACAGAAATTGATAACTGCAAAAATGGGTATTATGCAAATAACAGGACAAAATTCCAACGAAGATTACTCGTGGGGAGGAGCGTTCAATACTTCGTTTAAAAATAAAACGGCTTCGATTACG
>JAMOQL010000059.1 GCA_027064025.1 Bacteroidales bacterium | reverse complement strand
AGAAACGCCTTGTCTAATAATTCTTCTTTGTCCATTGTTCTGTGTTTGGTTATATAAATATAAAAAGTCTAACGGTAACTTGGAACCATTAGACTTTCACTTTACACAGTTTATGGGATACTACCTTGAATATTTTAGTTGTTATTCATACCCTGAAACTTCAAGTACTAGGATATTGATTTTTTAGATTAAAAAAAGAGTAGAGGATCCTATTTCAGAATCTTCTACTCTTTGTATAGATTATATAATTTAAGTATTAAATTAACTCTAATTCAACTAGACAAGATTTAATAACATCGAAAGTTGTTTCAATGTGGTTGTCTAAACCAACCGAGTAACGAACTAAACCTTCCGATAAACCCATTTTATCTTGAAGACTCTGAGGAACTTCCGAAGATGTACTAGACCCAGAATTACTAAAGAGAGTTTTGAAATAACCTAAACTTACAGCTAAGTATCCAACACCTTTCTTTTGCATTAAGGCCATAAATTTACTTGCGTTTTCAATTGTATTAAGGTCGATAGAAATCATTCCTCCGTAACCGTATTCAGGATTCATTGTTGCTGTCATTAACTCGTGTTGAGGGTGATCTTTGCAACCCGCATAATTGGTTTTTAGTCCAAGCTCTTTAAATTTTTTGGCTAAAAACATAGCATTTAAGCTGTGCTGCTTCATACGAATATGGAGTGTGAATAAATTTTTATGAATACTTGAGGCTCGGAATGTATCTAAAACTGGCCCAAGAAGCATAGCTGTACCATCGTTTAAGTCAATTAATGCATTAATAAACTCTTCCGAAGCACAAATAGCACCTGCGGTAGTATCATTTTTACCGTTAATAAATTTAGTCATACTGTAAACCACAATATCTGCTCCTAATTTGATAGGAGAAAAAATCATTGGAGTAAAAGTATTGTCAATAACTAATTTTGTATTGTGTTTTTTCGAGATTTTCGAAAGCTCTGGAACATCAGATATTTGTAACAAAGGATTAGTCATTGTTTCGGTATAAATAATCTTTGTATTATCTTGAATTGCATTTTCAACTTCTTCAAGGTTACTAATGTCAACAAAAGTTACAGTAATGCCCATTTGAGGAAGCCAGTTTTTAAAGAAAGCAAAAGTTCCTCCATAAGTTGTCATACTAGAAACGATATGGTCACCAGTTTTGCATAACTGTAAAATTGCGGTTGTAATGGCTGCCATTCCGGAGCCAGTTACCCAAGCCATTTCGGTGCCTTCCATAGCTGCAAGAGCTTTCGAAAGTTCTAAGTTTGTGGGATTCCAATGTCTTGAGTATAAGAATGCTTGATGCTCTCCATTGAAAGTGTCAGTCATCTGTTGCCCGTCTTCAAAAGTAAAAGTTGCAGAGTCGCTGATAGACTGGTTAACACCAAATACTTGGTCGGTATGTAAGGTGTTTAAAAGATTTGTTGCTGGATCAAATTTTGTTGTGCTCATGATATAATATTTTTTTACTAAAATAATAAATTATTATAGGATAATATAAATATGGTATATGTTATTTGCTATATTTGTAAAATTGCTTACGAATTGCAATTAATAAGTGTAGTTATATTAATAAATTTAATTAATAATTTATATTTTTATTTATGAACTTAAAAATTGATAGTACGGATAAAAAAATTCTTTCTATTTTAATGAAAGAAGCTAGAACTCCATATATGGAAATTGCTCGACAGTGTAAGGTGTCAGGAGCTGCTATTCATCAGAGAATGCAGAAACTGAATAAGTTAGGGATTATCGAAGGTGCGTATTTGCAAATAAAACCTGTGAATCTAGGTTATGATACTTGTGCTTTTATTGGATTGCAAGTCAATATTATTAATTCAAAATCACATGATGAGGTTTTTCAAAAAATATTAAAGATACCAGAAGTTGTAGAATGTCATCACATTACAGGGAAATATTCATTGCTTCTTAAAGTGTATACCAAAACCAACGAGAGGCTTAAGAATTTAATAGTTGAGAAAATACAATCTATTCCAGAAATTGTTAGTACGGAGACTTTTATCTCAATGGAGGAAGGTTTCGAAAGGGTAATACCTATAAATTGAGTTTGTTAAAACATAAAATGTAGACCTGTTTCACCAGTGAAACTAATTTCTGAATAATTATTATAGCTAGCATATCCGCCCATAATATCCAAACTTACACGTTTAAAAATAATAAATCGAATACCAATTCCTATGCCGTTATTAATATAACTTTCAATACTTTCAGATTCTATAGGTTCATTGACGTTAGTATTCCAATCGTATTCTTTCATTTGTCGGTAGATATACTGATTTCCTTGATATAAAAAGAAATCTACATTTTGCGATTCGACCAGTTTGTAGAAGAAAGTTAAGCCGACACAGTATCGGCTTCTTTCCTTATTTTTGAAGGGAGCAAAGCTACCTTGTATTTCGAATTTATTAAAATTATGTCTATAAGAAAGTCCGTTTCCTATAGTAAATCCCGCAGTAACTCCAATGGCGTGTTTAAATTGATGTCTTAGAGTAGTGCTATCGCTTTGGGCTTTACTGTTTAATTGTATAAAAATAACTGCTATTGTAATTAATAAGACTTGTTTCATTTTAGTTTTTTTTATATATGTTGATTCAAAACTACAACAATATCTTGTTAATATCCAATATTTTGCAAGCAAACTATTGGATATTCAATGATGATTTTCTCACGGTAGTAATACTTAGACATTAAATCGAAAGTGCATAATATCACCATCTTGAACAATATATTCTTTACCTTCTACAGCCATCTTGCCCGCATCTTTTACTGCTTGCTCAGAGCCTAAAATAATAAAATCAGTGTATTTAATCACTTCTGCACGTATAAATCCTTTTTCAAAATCAGTATGTATAACACCAGCTGTTTGTGGGGCTGTCATTCCTTTTTTATAGGTCCATGCACGGACTTCCTTTACTCCAGCAGTAAAATAAGTTTCGAGATTTAATAAACGATAAGCCTTGCTAATTAATTTACTCAATCCACTTTCTTTTAATCCTAAATCTTCAAGAAACTCTTGACGTTCTTCGAAAGTTTCTAACTCAGCTATGTCAGATTCTGTTGCGGCAGCTATTATCATTACATCAGAATCCTCGTCTTTGGTAGCTTCTCTAATTGCTTCCACAAAAGCGTTTCCGTTTGCCGCCGAATTTTCGTCAACATTGCAAACGTAAAGTACAGGTTTGTTGGTTAAAAGATATAGTTCTTTAGCAATTTTTTCTTCTTCTTTGCTCTTTAATTCAACAGTTCGTGCTGACAAACCTTGTTCTAATACATCCTTGTAACGTTGCATTAACTCGTAGGTTTTCATGGCCTCTTTATCTTTCCCTGTTTGTGCAATTTTTTTGACTTTCGCAATTCGTGTTTCAATATTTTCTAAATCTTTGAATTGTAATTCTGTATCAATAATTTCTTTATCTCT
>JAMOQL010000058.1 GCA_027064025.1 Bacteroidales bacterium | reverse complement strand
AAATGCTAATTTGGCATCGTTAAGATTATCTCTTTTGGTAGAAAGCACCCCTTTACTATCGCACATTAAAACATTTTCTGGTTTTACTCCAAGAGACATATACAATCGAGTACATGCTGAGGCTGACGCTCCTGCCCCACTTACAACCAACCGTACATCTTCAATTTTTTTACCTGTAATATCTAATGCAGAAACTAGACCCGCAGCAGAAATAATTGCAGTTCCATGCTGATCATCGTGCATTACAGGGATATCAAGAGCTTCTTTTACTCTTCTCTCTATTTCGAAACATTCAGGAGCTTTTATATCTTCCAAATTTATTCCTCCGAAAGTTGGTGCTATTTCAATTACGGTTTCTACAAATTTATCGACATCAGTTGTATCTACCTCAATATCAAAAACATCTACATCAGCAAAAATCTTAAACAGTAATCCTTTCCCTTCCATAACAGGCTTACCTGCTACAGCTCCTAAATTACCTAAGCCCAAAACTGCTGTTCCATTTGATATAACAGCTACTAAATTCCCTTTTGCTGTATATTTATATGCGTCCTCTGGATTCTTTTCGATTTCTAAACAAGGATCAGCAACTCCTGGAGAATATGCTAATGATAAATCCCTCTGAGTACTATAAGGTTTAGTAGGAACAACCTGAATCTTTCCTGGTCTTCCTTTTGCGTGGTAATCCAACGCATCTTGTTTTGTCAATTTTGCCATGTGATGACTTTTTATGATTAGTTCAAATTTGTCTAACAAAATTAATAATTAATATGAATACATAGTGATAAACTTAAATGTATTTACTAGACCGTGTTTATTAACAGCTTAAAACAATTGTGTTTTTTTATAAATAAAAAGCTCTTACAATTTATGTAAGAGCCTAATATTTTAAACTTTTAGCTTCTAATTTTCTAATTGCTGAGCATCGACAACTGCAATAGTCGCCATATCTACAATTTCTCGTACTGAACTACTTAATTGGAGTACATGAATAGGTTTCTTTAAGCCCATTACAATAGGCCCAATAGCTTCCGAAGAGCCTATTTCTTGCATTACTTTATAAGTAATATTCCCTGAACTAAGTGAAGGAAAGATTAATGTGTTGACATCTTTATCACCCAATTTTGTAAAAGGATAACGCTCATTTCTTAACTCTTTATTTAATGCAAAATTAGCTTGCATCTCTCCATCTATTAAAATATCTGGATGATTCTCATGTAATAATGAAATTGCTTTTTTAGCTTTTTCGGAAGAGGTACCATTTGCCGACCCAAAGTTAGAATATGATAACATAGCCATTACAGGCTCGACTCCAAACTCTTCTACTTTTTCTTTAGCTAATAGAGAAATATCTACTAAATCCTCAGATGAAGGATCCATATTAATGGTGGTATCAGCAAAGAAATAAGGCCCTTTTTTTGTACGCAACATATACATCCCTGCAATTTTATTTACATCATCACGTTTACCCACAATCTGAAGTGCAGGCCTAATAACATCAACATAAGGAGACGTTATTCCCGAAATCATCGCATCTACATCTCCTGATTCAACCATTGCTGCTCCAAAGTAGTTTTTATCAAGCATCAATCTTTCCGCCCCCACCATAGAAATTCCACTTCTTGCACGTTTATTAAAAAACAATTTGGCATACTTACTTCGCTGTTCTTTATTAATATCACTTGTATTGTCTACGATTTCAAAATCAGAAACTTTAATATTATTTTCTGATGCTAGTTTATTAATTCGCGCATTATCTCCTACTAATATTGGGAAGGCAATTTGTTCATCTTTAACAATCCGTGCAGCTTGTAAAACATTTTTACTATTAGCATCACTAAATACAACTTTCTTTGGATTGGATTTGGCTTTTGCAGTCATACCACGCATTATACGGTGATCGATTCCCATACGCTCAAGTAATTCTTCCTTATACGCATCCCAATCTTTAATCGGCTTACGAGCTACACCTGAATCCATTGCAGCCTTAGCAATTGCAGGAGGTACAAATTCAATCAATCGAGGGTCTAAAGGAATAGGTACTATATATTCTTTTCCAAAAGACATATCTGTATTATTATATGCTTTTTTAACAATATCTGGTACAGGCTCCTTTGCCAATGCTGCAATAGCATATACCGCAGCCATTTTCATTTCTTCATTAATTGCAGTTGCTCTAACATCTAGAGCTCCTCTAAAAATATAAGGGAACCCTAAAACATTATTTATTTGATTAGGATAATCGGAACGACCGGTAGCAAAAATCAAATCGTTACGAGTTGCCATTGCCTCTTCGTAAGAAATCTCTGGAGTAGGATTGGCCATTGCAAACACAATTGGATTTGGAGCCATTGACGCTAACATTTCAGGTTTAAGAACACCGCCTGCAGATAGTCCCAAAAAGACATCAGCACCTTTAATTCCTTCCGATAAGGTTTTAATATCTTTATCGGTAGCAAAATCTTTATTTACAATAGACAAATCTGTTCTATTCTTTGTAAGAATACCATTAACGTCTGCCATTAATATATTGTTAATATCAACCCCTAACTGTACATACATTCTTGTACATGCGCAAGCTGCTGCACCTGCTCCACTAACAAATAGTTTAATATCTTTAATATCTTTCCCTACTAGTTCTAAAGCATTTATTAATCCTGCTCCAGTAATAATGGCTGTTCCATGCTGGTCGTCATGCATCACAGGAATATCAAGAGCTTCTTTTAACCTATTTTCAATTTCAAAACACTCAGGAGCCTTGATATCTTCTAAGTTAATACCACCAAAAGTTGGTGCTATGGCTTTAACCGTTTTTACAAAATCATCAATATTAGTTTCATCAACTTCAATATCGAAAACATCAATATCTGAGAATATTTTAAACAATAAACCCTTACCTTCCATAACAGGTTTCCCTGCTACAGCACCAATATCTCCTAGCCCTAAAACGGCAGTTCCATTAGATATTACACCTACTAAATTCCCTTTTGCGGTATACTTATAAGCATCTTCGGGTCTCTTCTCTATTTCTAAACAAGGATCGGCAACTCCAGGAGTATATGCTAAAGATAAATCTCTTTGTGTACGATGATGTTTGGTTGGAACAACTTGAATCTTTCCAGGTCTTCCATTTGCGTGATAATTCAGCGCTTCTTTTTTTGTAACTTTTGCCATAACTATGACTTTTAATATTTTTTCAATTGCAAAATTACTTCAAAATCAGCCTCATTATCCTCAAAGATTCAAATATTATTAAACAGTGTTTTTTAACAGAAAATATCCATTCATTATTCATTTACATAAAATAAATATTATGACTCTTAAAAAGAGATTTTTACATATAATAATTTTTATATATTTTTATCGAGTTGAATCAATCTAACACCAGATAATATGTTACCAAAATTCTTAATTGCAGACAATTCTCAAGAGTTACCAGAAACTATTTTTGTAATCCATACTGAGGAACCTCGGTTTATTGTCGAATCTGACATAGAAGACTTTAATTCTAATCAAATTATTCATTGGATAGATGAAAAGCCTAAAAAAGAATCGTTAATAGAAGATTATTTAGCCGATGCTGAAGAATTTTTAAATACCGAATTAGAAAGTCAAGAAGATTTATTCGACGAAGATGATTTATAAACAAGACTAAAACGAACAAATAATGAGTTTAATATATCCTAAAGAAATTGTACTTGGAGACATAACCGTAAGAGATGGTTTCCAGCACGAAGAAAAGTTTATTCCTACAGAAGCTAAAATCTGGCTGTCGGAACAATTAATTTTATCGGGTGTAAAAAGAATTGAAGTTACTAATTTTGGCAATCCAAAAGGAATGCCTCAATTTAAAGACGCAGACGAAGTAATGCGTGGTATCAGAAATTCAAAAAAAATCCAACATCTTCTTCCCGAAACCGAAATAACAGCTGTAACCATTCGTGAGAGGGCTGTAGAAAGAGCTGTAAAAGCCTATAAAGAAGGCTATGGTCCTGATAGAATTTTACTTATGGTTTCGACTTCTGAATCTCACCATAAAAAGAATTCAGGACTTTCTTTGGAAGATTACTGGAAAATGAGTGCCGATTCTATACAAATGGCTCACGAGGCTGGCGTTAAAGTAAATGGAACGGTTTCAACTATTTGGGGCTGCCCAATAGAAGGACCTACCGATCCTAAAAAAGCACTAGAATTTACACAACGATGGTTAGAAATTGGGGCCGACGATGTTGAACATGCCGATCATGACGGATCTGCTTCTCCAGATAGAGTTTACGATTATTACAAAATGGTTATAGATGCAATTCCAGATCCTACTAAACATATTGCTCATTTCCATACTACTCGTGGTTGGGGATCTGCTAACGTTCTTGCTGCCTTACAAGCAGGTATCACTCACTTTGAATCTACTATTGGAGGAATTGGTGGACAACCAGCCAACTTTGTAGACGGCGTTCCCGTTTCAGGAACGGGTTCTTATTACTACAAAGACCCTAGTTTAGTTGGTTTAGTTTCTACAGAAGATATGTTGGTGATGATGGACGAAATGGGAATTAACACTAATGTTAACATTGACAAAATTCTAGGATTAGGAAATATGGTAGAAAGAATTGTAGGTAGAAGATTAAGATCTGAAGCTATTAAATCTGGAAGAATCCCGAAAGAACTTAGTGGGAGAGGTTAACAATCAAATAAAATAAAACTTATAAAAAAGCACAGATGAGAAAATCATTTGTGCTTTTTTTGTTTTACATCAAGACTTATCATAAATTTACAATCTATTAAAAACACAAACTATGAGAAAATTACTAAGTTTTATTATTATTTCCTTATTCATTAATTTGGGGATAATGGCTCAAAACCTAAATACTCAGGTCAGAAATTTAATTCAATCAAACCATCAAGTTACCGTTAAATTTACAGAAAAAGACCAAACAAAGGTTCGCAAAATTTCAAAGTTAATCTCTATCGATGGATATACCAACGGTGTAATTACTGCCGATATTAGTCAACTACAAATTGATCATTTTTTAGACCTTGGATACAACTACTCAATAATTTACAAAAACAGAGCCTTAAACGCCCTGAATGTAGCAACAACCGTATCACAAATGAGCAATTGGGACAAATATCCTAGTTATTCTGTTTATGTACAGATGATGCAAGACTTTGCTAGTAACCACTCAACTATTTGTAAACTTGATACCATTGGAACCAGCCAAAACGGACACCTTATTCTTGTATTAAAAATCACAGACAATCCCAACATTGACGAGAATGAAGCTGAGTTTTTCTATACCGGACAAATGCATGGTGATGAAATTGTGGCAGGTGTAATGTTTCTTCATTTAATAGATTACCTCCTCAACAATTATGAAACAAACAGCGAAATCACTAATCTGCTCAATAATATTGAACTATGGATTAACCCTATAGCTAATCCAGACGGAATGTATAATGGAGGTGACGAAAATGTCTCTAACTCTAGCCGCTACTTAGCAAATGGCGTAGACCCTAACAGAAACTTCCCTAATCCTGTCGACGGAGATCACTCAGACGGAGAACCATGGGCTTCTGAAACTATTGATATGATGAATTTTGCCAATGCTCACAATTTTGTAATGTCTTGCAATACGCATTCGGGTGCAGAAGTCGCCAACTATCCTTGGGATTCTTGGACATCTACAGAAAAACTTACTGCTGACGATAATTGGTGGCAATTTATCGCCAAAGAATACGCAGATTTAGCACAAGCAAATAGTCCCTCTAGCCCTCCTAGTCACCCTTCTAGCGAATACTTTACCGATGTCAATGCTTCTGGGTTTATTAATGGAGGCGATTGGTATGTTGTAACAGGTAGCCGCCAAGATTACATGAATTATTATAAAAATTGTAGAGAATTAACCGTAGAGCTTTCTTCAACTAAATTACTAGATTCTGATTATCTCCCCGATTATTGGGATTATAATAGAGCTGCTTTTATTTCTTACCTTAAACAGGTTCAGTATGGGATAAATGGAATTATTACAGACGCTTGCACAGGTTTACCGATTAAAGCTAAGATAGAAATAGAAAATCACGATGTAGATAATTCATTTGTTTATTCTACTCTTCCTGTTGGAGACTATCACAGACCTATATATGAAGGAACATACAATGTCATTATTTCAGCTCCAGGATACGAAAGCCAAACTTTCACCAACATCTCGGTAGCAAACTATAATACAACAACAGTAAACGCATCTTTAACTCCACTAGCTCCAATAGCCGATTTCTCTTATGAAATAACCAACCCTTGTTTGGGCACATATTTCTTAAACAATAGAACCGAAGGAAATCAAACTTATACATGGACTTTTCCTGATGGAACTCAAACTACAAGTACCGATGCTCAGATAACTTTTATCGAAAATGGGAATTACACTATTCAACTCACTGCAACAAACACTTGTACAGGAGATAATTCCACAAATCAAACCATTAACGTAAGTCATTTAATAAGTATCCCTAATACAGCAGATATAGAAAGATGCGGTAATGGTGATGTTACTTTTTCTGCAACAGCAAATGGATCAGGAAATATTTCTTGGTACGATTCTGAAAATGGAAACTTACTACAAACAGGCAACAATTACACCACAAACATTAACAACACAACCACTCTTTGGGTTGAAGAAACAGGTTTATTATCAACAGTTTATGGTGGTAAATACGATAACTCTGGAACAGGTGATTTTTACACCTACAATACCGAACATGGATTAATATTTGACTGTAATCAAGAAGTAGTATTAAAAAGTGTTAAGGTATTCGCTAACGGTGCTGGTAATAGAACTATAAAATTAGTAGATGAAAATAGTAACACCCTTTTTCAACAGATATTTAATATTCCCGACGGTGAAAGTCGTATTAATCTTAATTGGAATATTCCTATTGGAAATAATTTTTATTTGTATGGACCAAGCTCTCCAAATTTATATAGAAACGGAGGAAATGGAGCTCCAAATCTACCTTACCCATACAATATTGATAATAAAATCAGTATCACAGGGAACACAGCAGGAAGTGAAACATATTACTATTATTTTTACGATTGGGAACTTGAGACACAAGCTTGTTCAAGTCCTCAGATACCTGTTACAGCAACCGTCAATCCTCTTCCTATCGCAAATTATACGTATTCACAAGAAGGTGCAGAAATTAATTTCACAAATACATCTAGCTATGGCACAACATATAGTTGGAATTTTGGAGACGGATCATCTTCAAATATGGGAAATCCAACCCATAGCTATACGGCAAATGGAGATTATCTAGTTAGCCTAAGCGTAACCAATAATTGCGGAACAATAAACTATAGCGAAACCATCTCAATAATTAGCTTAAATATTAATTTTGTTACTCATACTTCTTTTAATATCTACCCAAACCCAACATCAAATTTTATTACAATAAGCAATATTAATACAAGCAATAATAAATTAGAAATAACAGATATCACTGGAAAAATTATTAAAGAATACAAACTTACAGATTCAAGTTTATTAATTAATATCGAAAATTGGGCAAAAGGAATTTACTTTGTTAAAATAGGAAATACAATTCAAAAATTAATAAAGAAATAACATTAATGAATTACAAAAAACTTGATATAAACCTTTGGGAAAGGAAAGCCCAATTTGAATTTTACAAAGATTACGAACAACCATTTTTCAACGTTACAGCAAACATTGAAGTCAGTAACTTATATCAGTTTTGTAAAGAAAATAATTATTCATTCTTCTTAAGCTGTCTATATATTTCGACAAAAACAGCCAATAGTATAAAAGAATTTAGAATCCGACTTGTCGACGGGAAGCCCATTGTTTACGATAAAATAAACTCAGGTTCAACCGTATTAAAAGATGATAATACCTTCTTCTTTTGCCATTTAGAATTCTTTAATAATTTAGAAAAATTTCTTACTAATAGCAGAAAACAAATCAACATACAAAAGAAATTAGAATTCCGTAGTGGAGGGAGAAACAATCAAGCGGTAATATATCACTCAACCTTACCTTGGATTTCTTTCACCTCAGTACAGCACGCTCAAGATAGTACCAAAGGAAATTCAGTTCCAAAAGTAGTATTTGGAAAATATTTCAACGAAAACAATAAATTATTGATGCCTCTCTCGGTAGAAGTACACCATGCCCTAGCCGATGGTTTTCATGTAGGATTATTCTTCGAAAAATTTCAAATAGAAATCGATCAATTAGTTTAATTCTTTAAGACAGTCAATAGCTTTTATTTCATCTCCTTTTTCAACATATACTTCAATATCGCCAAAAGTTTGATACGAACCATCTTGTTTATTAAGAATCACAGCATTTATTCCGTTATCTGCTAATACTTCTTTTGCTATTTCTGCAAGGTAAACTTTGTCAAAAGCACGAACTTTCACCCAATTATTCTCCATAATTATTTCTTTAATAATTTTAATGCTAAAGTAGACATAAACTGGATAGAATAAAGCAGAGCATCTTCGTCGGGATTAAATTTTGAAGAATGTAATGGGAAATTCATTGTACTATCCTTATGTCCTACTCCTAATCTATAAAATATCGATTTATATTTCTGAGAAAAATAGCCAAAATCTTCAGAAGTCATTCTATAATCTAAATCTATTATCTTATTTCTTCCAAAATCGTTTTCAACTATTTGCTTAGCAATAATTGTAAGTTCTTCATTATTTTCAACTACAGGATAACCCTTTTTAATTTCTACTAGACATTTTGTACCAAAAGACTGTGATGTCGATTCTGCAATTCTATGAATATGCTGATGAACCTCTTTGCGGATTTCTTCGTCGAACATTCTAAAAGTACCGGAAATTTCAACTTTATCTGGAATAACATTAGTAGCCCCATCAGCTATCATCTTCCCAAACGACAAAACCATAGGAATAGTCGAAGGTACTAATCGAGATGCAATTTGTTGTAAATTTACAATAGTTTGAGATGCTGCTAAAACAGTATCGTTAATTCGATGTGGCATAGCTGCATGTCCACCATGACCAACAATCGATAAATATACCTCATCGTTCGAAGCCATATATTTACCCGATTTGAAACCAAAAGAGCCTACTTTAAGATCAGGATCAACATGCTGAGCTACAACATATTTAGGCTGTAGATCTCCAAAAAGATTAGCTTCTATCATTTGTTTTGCTCCACCAGGCAAAAGCTCTTCGGCATGCTGAAATACAAAATAAATAGTCCCTTCCCATTCATCTTTTAAATCATTCAAAACTCGCAATACACTCAATAAAGATGCGGTATGTATATCATGTCCACAAGCATGCATTACGCCTTCGTTTTCCGATGAAAAATCTAAATTTGTTTCCTCATTAATTGGTAAAGCATCAAAATCAGCTCTCAAAGCTATTATCCTTTTATCAGGATTTCTTCCACTCAAGGTAGCCATTAAACCATTCCCTCCAATCCTTTTTTTATATGGCACCGATATTAGATCCAATTCTTTCGATATTAATAAAGCGGTTCCTTTTTCCTCAAAAGATAACTCTGGTTGGCGATGCATTTTATGCCTAAATGCAATTGCATTATTAAAATATTTTTGACTTAATCCATTTATCTTATCATACATATTGATAAAAGTAATTACTTTTTTCAATAAAGTTGTTTGTTAACATATACAAATGGTACAAAATTTGAAATTGAAATCAAAAATTACTTAAAAAGTGTTAAAACATAAATTAAAAGGCTTACTTCCTTGTATATTCTATAAATTTATCATTAATTTTGATTTACGAACAATAATAATCAATTTATATTAAAATAGATATGAAAACAAAAGTTCTTATGAGTGCTTTCTTTTTGATGTTTTATACATTTGGAAGTTTTGCACAACAAGTAAAAAAACAAGCAGATTCTTTCAGATATAAAATGGAAGATAATAAACTTAAGCTTGAAAAAACCTATTTCAATATAGGGAATGCTTACAATACAGAAGTTAAAAAGTCATCAACGGCTATCTTTAACGATACCGACCAGCCAATGACCATCACTTTTAGTGGTGTACCAAAATATATTACGATGACTGTATCACCTAAGATTCTTCCTGCAAAATCTAAAGGTATAATTAATATGGAATACAGAATTGCTGAAAATGTAGATTCTCAAAAGAAACAAAAATGGGGTTATCAAAATAGCAGAATTCGTGTTGTAATAAATGGTAATACTCAAAACAATAAGAACAATCTTTCTATAAGAGCTAATATTCAAGAAGACTATAGTAAGTTAACTCCTGCACAATTGGCTAAGGCTCCAAAAATAGAAATGAAAGAAAAACTTTTCGAATTTGGAACAATTAACCAAGGCGATAAAGTAACTCATGAATTTACTTTTACCAATACAGGAAAAACACCTCTTGAAATTAGAAAAGTAAAGGGTAGTTGAGGCTGCACCGCAGTCAGCAGCACTGACTCAGCAATCGAACCTGGAAAAACAAGTACTATTAAAGCTACTTTTAATTCTAGAGGAAAGCATGGTAAACAAACCAAAACAATTACCATTACTACAAACGATCCTAAAAACCCAACCATGGTTGTAAAAATGATAGGAGAAGTTAAAGTACCTGCTAAAACAGGATCAAAATCAATGGCACCGACAAACAAAACAATGGCTCCTAAAGCCACACACTAAATAAATAATATATACATATTAAGCTTGCTTCTGAATGGGAGCAAGCTTTTTTTTGCTTTTTGCTAAAAAAAATGCTCAAAAATCTATTACAACGATTCAATAATCTCAAATAATGTTAAGATATTAGTTAATTTTGGCACATAAAAACTTTATTATTTAGGTTAAACTTAACTATCTTTGGGCACAATTAATGGACAAAATCCAACTGATAAAATATAAATTTATAGATTTTTACAAATGGGATACTTTAGTAAAAAAGTATTCGAAAGGTCTTCCGTATGCATATAGCTGGTATTTGAATTCTGTTTGCGAAGAATGGAATCTTATTATTTATGGTGATTACCAAGCTGGATTTGCTTTTCAAGTCAAAAAAAAATTTGGTCTTTCCTACTCTTTACAACCATTTCTCACCCAACAACTCGGATTTTTTGGAGAAGATATTAATATATTTTCTAATATCATTAATAAACTTAACAAGACCGTTTTTCATTATCATTATCAGTTAAACCACTTTAATAAAGTAAGCAATAATATAGTTTCAGAAAAACCCAACTTTGAACTTTCCTTGAATAATACATGGAAGGAAATATTTAATAATTACAAGACAAATACAAAAAGAAATTTAAAAAAGGCATCAGTAAATCAAATTGAAATAATAAACAATAATCAATTTCAGCTAGAAGATTTTGATTTTATTATAAAAAATAGTAAAATTGATTTTAACGGCATACGCATAACACAATTTAAAAGATTAATGCAAAACGCCCACCATAACACAGCTTTAGAAGTTTATAGAGCTATCAACAATAACGAACTTGTGGCCCTAGTTATATTTATTAAAACAAAAATACGATCTGTTTATTTATTGGCCGTAACCAATAAAAAAGGTTTAGAAACAAAAGCAAATTTTCTTTTAGTAGACCATTTTATAAAAGAGAATGCACAAAGTCAAACTATTCTAGATTTTGAAGGATCAAACATTGAGGGTGTAGCTAGATTCTACACTGGTTTTGGCGCACACAAAACGACTTATCAAGAAATTAAAAAAACCTGCTTAAAGAAATTTATTATTAAGCTTTTCAATTAATACGATATGAAAACAAAAATAATTATCTTATTCGTTATTCTTCTCCAAACTAATTCATGGGCTCAGAAACGCCCCATGACCATCGACGATGCCATTAAATGGAATAGTATTAGAGATAAAGCAATTTCCACTAATGGAGAATATATTACTTATCGTATCACTCCAAACAAAGGAGATGCAAATTTATTTCTATATAATGACAAAACAACGACTACACTAAAATTTGAAAGAGGAGAAAAGGCAACATTAGGCTATAATAATAACCTTCTGATATTTAAAATTGTACCACAAACAGATAGTCTTCGACTCAAAAGATTAAACAAAGTCAAAAAGAAGAATTTACCCAAAGATAGTTTAGGAATCTATATTTTCGATAAAGACAGCTTAATACAAATTTCGAAAATTAAAAAATATTATCTGCCTAAAAGAAACAGTAATTGGCTAGCCTATACTTACGAATACAAAACTCCCAAAGACAGTATTTCAACAAAAAAAGATAGTCTCGATACTAAAACGGATAGTATAAATATCAAAAAAAAAGAATTTAAACAAAAAGGAAATCGTTTAGTCTTATTAAATTGTAAAACATTAAAGTCCTATATCTTCGATAACATTTCGGAAGTTGCATCTTCACAAAATGGTAAAACTTTTGCTTTCATCCGTCAAATCAACAATAAAATAGATTCTACTCATCTCTATATTTTCGATACCAAATTAGCTAAAGAAAAAGAAATCTTTAATCATGCTGGAGAAAGTAAGAATCTATGTCTTAATAAACAAGGAAACCTATTGGCTTATATATACAGTTCAGATACAAGCAAAACCAAGAAATACAACTTATGGTATTTTGATATTAACAAAAAAATGCCAAACATTATTTTAGATACCACCTCGAAATCTGTTCCTCTAAATTGGGGAATTAGTGAATATAGTCACCCTAAATTTTCAGACTCAGGAAATAGACTATATTTTGAAATAGCTCCTTTCCCTAAAAAAGAGCCTAAAGATACACTTCTAGAGAACGAAAAAGTACACTTAGATATTTGGTCATGGACCGATAAACGATTACAAGCCCAACAATTAGTAGAATTAAAAAATGATCTTAAAAAGAAATACAAAGCTTTCTATAACTTCAAAAATAAACAAATAATACAATTAGAAGATTCTATTTCGACAACTCATATCAACAAGAAAATTGATGCTGAATATTTCTTAATTCAATCCGACGATAAATACAAAAGAATGATGTCTTGGGATATTGATTTCCCTTCAGATTATTACCTTTTAGATGCACATACGGGACAAAAAGAACGCTTATCCGAAAAGAAAATTTGGGACACATATATTTCACCTAAGGGTCTATATACTTTAATTTGGGATGCTCAAGCAGAAATTTGGTCTATCATCAATAACAAAACACATCAATCTATTTCTCTTACCAAAAACATCGATGATATTTTTTATAACGAACAACACAGCACACCTTCATTAAGAGGGTCTCAACACATGATCGGTTGGTCTAAAGATGAAAAATGGGTCTATATTTATAGTCAATACGATATTTGGAAATTTGATGTTACAAATAAAAAAGCAGCCATCAACCTAACAAAAGCCAATAAAAAAGAAAAGAATGAGTTCAATTTTCAGAAATTAGATTATGATAAAATCTATTTACCTGATGATTCTTGGATGCTTCACTCATTTAATCACTCCGATATGTCTGAGGGTTTCTATAAACTAGACCTTAAAACACTAAAAAAAGAGAAATTAATACATGAAAATAAAGCTTTCTATCCTCCTATTAAAGCCAAAAATTCAGATGTTATTTTATGGGCTAATACCGACTTCAATACCTCTCCAGAATTAAAAATTAGCAAGCTCAATTTTTCAAATATCAAAATTCTAACCGATGCCAATCCTCAGCAAAAACAAATTCTTTGGGGTAATATAAGCATCATCAATTGGACTGATTTTAATGGGGATTCGATAAAAGGATTATTGATTGTGCCTGAAGATTTTGATTCCAATAAGAAATATCCTGTAATTACTTATTTTTACGAAAAATATACAGATCGATTAAATAAATATTGGACTCCACGCCCAAGCCATTCTACTATTAACTTCCCATTTTATACAAGTAATGGATATATCATTTTTGTTCCAGATATTAATTACGGAACTGGTTTGCCTGGAAAAGACGCATACAATTCCGTTGTAAGTGGAGCAAAATACATCAGTCAATTTCCTTATGTTGACTCAAAACGAATGGCTATGCAAGGCCAATCTTGGGGGGGGTATCAAGTAGCCTACCTCGTTACACAAACCAACCTGTTTGCATGTGCCATGGCTGGGGCTCCCGTTAGTAATATGACAAGTGCATACGGGGGGATCCGTTGGGAATCTGGCATGAGTAGAATGTTCCAATACGAGCATACTCAAAGTCGAATAGGAGGAACTCTTTGGGAACGAAGAGATAAATACATTGAAAATTCACCCGTCTTTTTTGCCGACCGTGTAGAAACTCCTCTTCTGATAATGCATAACGATGGTGACGGAGCTGTCCCTTGGTATCAAGGTATAGAATACTTTGTTGCACTTCGAAGATTAAACAAACCTGTTTGGCTGCTAAATTATAATGGGGATTCTCATAATCTCAGAAAATGGCCAAATAGAGTAGATTTAACCAAACGAATGTTTAGTTTCTTCGAGTATTACTTAAAAAGTAAAAGTATTCCTGCATGGATGAGTCAAGGACTACCTGCAACAAAAAAAGGTAAAGAACTTAGATATTAATATATTCATAAAATGGAAATAACAAATATACAATTTGTTCGAAACAATAATTCTAAACGATATATTATTAGAATTCTTCATGACCAAAGTGTAAGGGTTACTATTCCCCAATATGGATCTCAGAGAAAAGCAGAGCAGTTTCTAAATGACAACATCGATATTTTAAAAAATAAACTAATAAAACAAGAAACCATCTTTGAATTAAATCAAAGCTATCAAAGCAAGTATTATCAATTAAAAATCTTACCCACCAAATTTTCTAATAATACAGATGTAATCAATAACAATATTGTAATACGTGTGTCATCTGATAAACATATTCGAGACAAAATAAACCAAGATTACATAAAAAATATTTTTGAACAAACCTTACGAAAAGAAGCCCAATTATATATTCCAAAAAAAACAATGGAATATGCAAATCAATATCAACTTAAGGTCAGTAATATTAAAATTAATTCGGCCAAAACACGATGGGGATCATGCTCAAGTGAGAATAGTCTTAATTTCTCTTTATTTCTGATGCAACTACCCTACGAATTAATAAATTATATAATCCTTCACGAATTATCACACACTATTCATAAAAACCATTCAAAGGACTTCTACAATCTACTCAATAAATTAACAGAGAGACAACATCCATTTTTAAATAAAAAATTAAAGAATTTTTATCCAAATATTAAAGCTGAATATTTTCAAAAAGTATAACTTAGCCTTTTAATAATTAAAGTATTAATATTATGATTGTCATAGGTATAGCAGGAGGTTCTGGTTCAGGAAAAACAACCGTAGTTCGTAAAATCATTGAAAGCCTACCAACCGACTCTGTTGCAGTTCTTTCGCAAGACTCATACTACAAAGACAACAGTCATATTCCTATGACAGACCGAAAAAAAATAAACTTTGATCACCCTGAATCAATAGAATTTGATCTTTTAGCCAAGCATATCCTTGATCTCAAAAATTCTGTATCTGTAGAAGAACCAAGTTACTCATATATCACTTGCGAAAGACAAAAAGAAAGCAGAACTGTACATCCTCGAAAAGTAATAATTGTCGAAGGAATTCTTATTCTATCTCAAAAAATATTGAGAGATGTATTCGATATTAAAGTTTTTGTTTCTGCTGACGATGACGACCGTTTAAGTAGAGTTATTCAGAGAGATACCGTTGAACGAGGACGAAGTGTTCAAGAAATCCTGACTCGCTACGACAAAATTGTTAAACCTATGCACTTGCAGTTTATTGCCCCATCAATGAGCTATGCAGATATTATCATGCCTCAAGGTGGAAAAAACAAAGTTGCTATAGATGTTTTAACGCATTTTATTCACAGAAAATTAGATGAATAGTCCCCTTTCTCAATATCATAAAATTTCATATCCCAAATGGGAAAAACCCAAACTCAATATGGATTTAACTAAAATACTATTCTTAGACATCGAAACAGTACCTATGAGTTCAACTTTCGATGAACTCTCATCAGATTGGCAGATGCTGTGGGATAAGAAAGCCAAATATCTTATTAAAGATAATCAAACACCCTCAGATGTCTACCAAAGAGCTGGTATATATGCTGAATTTGGTAAAATTATTTGTATTTCTGTAGGAGGAATAAACAAAAATAATGAAATAAGAATTCATTCCTATTATGGAGATGATGAGTCTAAACTCCTTAAAGACTTTGCTCAATTATTAAATAAGCATTATAAAACAGATGAGCATCTTCTTGCAGCACACAACGGAAAAGAATTTGACTATCCATACATAGCTCGTCGTATGCTTGTTAATAAAATTGCCTTGCCTAATTTATTGAATATTGCAGGTAAGAAACCCTGGGAAATTAAACACTTAGATACACTTGAATTATGGAAATTTGGTGATTATAAGCATTATACGTCCCTTGAACTTCTTGCAAAACTATTCGATATTCCCACTCCAAAAGGTGATATTAATGGTTCTGATGTTTCCAGAGTATATTACAAAGAAAACAATTTGGATAGAATTGTTAAATATTGTGAGAAAGACGTTATTACGCTAATTAAATTATACCTTTGTCAATTAAATATTGATTTATCCAATTATTTTTTCTAAATTTACTAAACTCACTACATACACTAATTGATTAACATGAAAAAGATATTCAAAATATTAATTAAATTATTTGTTGCAACTCTAATTTTATTATCAATATTCTTAATTTTTTCTACATTAACCGACTATAAACCCGAGCTCAAAACAAATCTTTTTGAAAAGCCAGAAGCAAAAATAACAAGCCAAAACAACTTCAATATTCTATCTTGGAACATTGGCTACGCAGGCTTAGGCAATAACATGGATTTCTTTTATGATGGTGGAAAGAAAACTAGAGATACTAAGAAACGAACAGTTCAAAATTTGAATCAAATCATTAATTTTCTTTCTTTACAAAACAATATCGACTTTATGCTTTTACAAGAAGTGGATGTCGAAGCTAAAAGGACTTACTATATTAATGAAAGAGATAGCATAGAAAAAAAACTTCCCAATTTTCTTTCGATATACGCTGACAATTATTTAGTAAATTTTGTTCCTGTACCCGTATCCGATCCTATGGGATATGTTCAAGCAGGTTTACAATTCTTAAGTAAACCAATCCCTAATAAATCTACAAGATACTCTTTCCCCGGTAACTATAGCTGGCCAACATCCTTATTTATGTTAGACAGATGCTTTATTTGTAATAGATATAAAATTGGTAATCAGAAAGAACTTATTATTATAAATACTCACAACTCTGCATTTGACGATGGTAGTTTAAAAAAACAACAATTAAAATATTTAAGGGATTTCTTAGAAATTGAATATCAAAAAGGCAATTATTTCATAGTAGGTGGCGACTGGAATCAAAACCCTCTTGGTTTTAATAATAAAAATTTCAGTAATTACAGGAGTAGTGAAAAATTTAGTTTAAGTTCTATTGATAAAAATACCTTTCCTTCTGATTGGAAATTTGTTTTCGACCCAACTACTCCAACTAATCGGTCTAATATTACTCCGTACAAAAAAGGAGAAACAGCAACTACAGTATTAGATTTCTTTCTCATTTCACCAAATGTTAAACCTAACTTTATTACAGCAATTAATTTAGATTTTAAAAATTCCGATCATCAACCCATTATTATGAACTTTGAGTTACAATAGCGTGATTCTTAATATTCGATTATATATTAAAGTAGAAGATCTATTATTCTGAGGTATTCTATTACTTAAGAAGAAATAAAGGGGCACTGTTAAACAAATAGCAAGTACAATGATGTTATTTGCTCAATACACTGCAATTATAAAGATCAATAATTTACACCTGAATTTAATCTAATTTATTCTTATATTAAAAATAAGACTATAGCTCATACCAAATATATTATGATATGTCGTATAAAATGATTATCTTTATGTATGTCACATCCATCCCAAATACAGATAAAAGAGCAAGTAGAATACTTACAAAAGCTATCTGCCAGATCTACA
>JAMOQL010000057.1 GCA_027064025.1 Bacteroidales bacterium | reverse complement strand
TTTAACCAACCACCAGATTTTGGCATATTATTAAGTAGTGAAGGAAAGAATGCAAATATTCCAAATGGTAAAGCAAAGGCAAGAGAAAAACCAAACATCCCAATAATTGGTTTTAATAATTCTCCATTAGCCGATTCTACTAAGATAGCTCCAACAATAGGTCCTGTACAAGAAAAAGATACAAGGACTAGGGTAAATGCCATAAAGAAAGCACCAGACCATCCGCCTTTGTCGGCTTGAGCATCAGATTTATTAACAATCCAACTTGGTAAAGTAATTTCAAACATTCCGAAAAAAGAGAATGCGAAAAACACAAAGATGATAAAAAAGAAGATATTTGGAATCCAATGTGTACTTAGCCAATTAGCAAAGTTTGCCCCTAATGTAACAGCAACTACAGTACCAATAATAGTATAAATTGCAATTATTGAAATCGCATAAAATAAAGCTTGAGTTTTTGCTTTTGTTTTATTTTCGCTAGAATTCATGAAAAATGAAACGGTCATCGGAATCATAGGAAATACGCATGGGGTTAAGATGGCTGCAAGTCCCGATAAAAAAGCAACTCCGAAAAACCACCATAAAGAACTATTATCTTTAGAATTGGAATGATCTGTATTTTCGGGTGTGATTTCTTGAGATTGATTAGTCTTTATGATGTCGTTTGCTTCAAGTTTTGTTGGATCCTCTGTATGTATTGCAGTCTTTAAAGTATCTGTATTATTAATATTGACATTAATTTTATTTTCTTGCTTTATTTTAGTTGTTTCATTATTATTTTGTTTAGTCGAAGATGCTTCTTTAGAATCTATAGTTTCTTGATCGAAGGGGATTTTTATTTCAAAATCTTTAGTAATAGGAACACACATTCCGTCATCTAAGCAGGATTGTCCGTCGAGCATTCCTTTAACAACAAAATCTTTTTTTGTTTTAACTTTTATCTTTTGCTTAAAAGTAGCATGTTTAGAAAATTGCTTAACAGTTATTTTGTATACGTCTTCGTATACTTCATGAGGCTTAGGACTTTCTGTCATTTTTCCCGCAATTTCGTAGTCGTCTGATTTTTCAAACTCAAAGAATAAAGGAAGGGGACCATTGTCGGGAGAATATACTGAATATAAATGCCAATTTTTATCAATTTTCGCATTGAATACTAAATTGTATTCTGTTTCGCTAAGTCTTTCTGTAGAATAGGCCCATTTTACAGGATTAATGACCTGTGCTTGACTATTAAATAGTAAAAAGGCTGAGAAAAATAAAGTTAATAATTTTTTCATGTTTCTTGTTTTATAAATTAATTTCACAAACAAATATAGCTATTATTAAACTATTGTTATGGTAACAAATTGGTAATATTTGTTTAAAACTCGACATAGTAAAGATTGAAATAGTTTGAAAAGTATTCTTTCTTTGCAAATAGCAAAAGAAAGTTATTGTATATGAAAGATTTTAAATTTAGTATAACTATTAAAGGTGCTGAGCCCGAAGAGGTTTTTAATGCTTTAACCAATCCTATTGCCATTGAATTGTGGAGTGGTTACCCTGCTGTTATGGAATTGAAACAGGATTCTGAATTTTCTCTATGGGAAGGTGATATTGAAGGTC
Organism: Bacteroidales bacterium; assembly: GCA_027064025.1. Taxonomy (GTDB): domain Bacteria; phylum Bacteroidota; class Bacteroidia; order Bacteroidales; family JAFGXI01; genus JAFGXI01. Next base: position 16,501 of record JAMOQL010000057.1, on the reverse strand, counting down.
GAATTATCGACTTTGAATTGAATACAATGATTAGCCAAGAATGGTTTTTTGGAGAAAGTGAATATCCATCGGTGGTAACGATTCGACTTTTTCCAAAGAAGTCGAATAAAACTTATGTTGTTTTAACTCATACGAATATCCCGAAAGGTGATTTTGATAATATTACGGAAGGCTGGACTGAATATTATTTAGGAGCTATTAAAAAGTTTTTTGAGGAAGAGTAGATGATAAATCAAGTATCTAAGAGAGTGTTTCTACTTAATACCTTTGGGGTAATATTTTTTTTTGTTAGTTTTATTTCGTGTAATCAGAGTAAAGAAATTAAATCTAATAAGAAGATAAAGATTGAAGAAAATGTACTTTCTAGCAAGCAAAAAAAATCGGCAGAATTAATCGATAATTATTTTCAAAATTTATTTGATAAGAGAGTGTTTAATGGGAATGTTCTGATAGCCCAGAATGGCAAGGTAATCCTCCAAAAGAGTTATGGTTATACAGATATTAGGACAAAGGAACCTTTGAAGTTGAATTCTGTTTTTCAGTTGGGTTCGGTTTCTAAACAATTTACAGCAACAGCGATTCTTCAATTGTACGAAAAAGGGGAATTATCTTTGCAGGATACAATTCAGCGATTTTATCCCGATTTTCCTTATAAAAATATTACTATTCACGAATTGTTATGTCACCGTTCTGGTTTAATGAATTATATTTATTTCTGTGATGATTTACCAATAGATAAATCCATCCCATTATCGAACCAAGGTGTTATGCAGTGTTTAACTGATAGTGCTCCTTCTGTTTATTATCCTCCAAATAAACGTTTTAATTACAGTAATACAGGTTTTATGGTTTTGGCTTCTATTGTTGAAAAAGTATCGGGAATGCATTTTAGAGATTATATGAAAAAATTTGTCTTTGATCCTTTAAGAATGAAAGATACTTATATATATAATCACAATGCACCGTACAAAAGTTCGCTTTTAGTAAAGGGTTATGAATACGGAAGAGTAGAAGCAAATCCTGATTTTTTGGATGGAGTGGTTGGAGATAAAGGGGTTTATTCAAATTTAAATGATTTGTATTTATGGGATCAGGGCTTATATCAAAATATTATTATTAAAAAAACAACTTTAGACTTGGCTTTTGGTGCCTATGGAAAACGTAAAACAGTTCGTGAGAATTATGGTTATGGTTGGCGAAATTATTATTTACCCGATTCTACTAAGATTATTTATCATGGCGGTTGGTGGCACGGTTTTCAGAGTTTACTTATAAGAGTAGAAAAAGATCATTCAACAATTGTAGTTCTTAAAAATAAACACAATAAGAATTTAATCGATAAAAATAGAATCTTAGAATATTTGGGAGAGTAATCTATTGGAAAATCCTTACCATTTGGGAAATTGATTTTTTTCAATAAATGATTTAACTCCTCTATTCCCGTCATTCATAAGTAGTTCCGCAAAACTATTAGATTCTGCTTCGAAATCCATATTTTTTTGTAGTAATTGTTTCAGAGCCTTAATAGCGTTAGGGTTTTGTTCGCTTATACGCATTGCAATTGATTCAACCCGAGAAATATCGTCTGTAATTTCTTGAACTAAATTGTGAGAAAGCATCCATTGAGCAGAAAACTGTTTGGCTGTAAAAAGCATGTATGCGGCATTTTGTTTACCGATAGCGCCCTTTAACCTTTGAGTAGCCCCTCCTCCAGGGACAATTCCTAAACGTGCTTCGGGTAATGAAAAGTTGGCATTTGAATGTGAAATAATAATATCGCAGACTAGAGCTAATTCTAAACCACCACCAAAGACTAAGCCTTTAGTATATGCAATAATTGGCTTACTTATTTTTGTAATATTGGAAAAAATATTCTGTACTTTTTTAGCTAGTTCAATAGCTTCTTGTTCGTTGTCGATTTGCATATCATTAATATCGCCACCAGACGAAAAATTCTCTTTCCCATGGATAAGGATTACTCTTACCAATTTATCTTCGTCAAGTTGTTGTAGAGATGATAAAAGTTTCTGAAGTAGAGCAATACTAAGAGCATTCTTTTGTTTGGTCCTGTCTATTTCTATCCATCCAATGGCATTTTTGATATGAGATTTAATCATAATTTGAGTTTTTCTTTAACTAATTCTAATAAAGAGCTGAATTTCATATTATTGGTAACAATAGATGTATGAGCTCCTTTGTAGCAAGGCTTTCGTTCTTCCAGTTTTTCATGAATATAATCAGCTAATACTGTAGGGTCAATATTTGCAATCATTGGGCGTCTTTCTTTTTCCTTTAAAAGGTTTTTCATTACGCAACCAAGTCCTGCTTTTAGATAGATAGTTAGTCCTGTTTGGTTCATGAACTCTAAATTATTTCCCCAACAAGGCATACCACCGCCAGTAGCGATAATGGTATTTTTTTCCTGAGAAATTTCTGTTAAGATTTTAGCTTCGATAGTTCTAAAATAATCTTCACCTTTATTTTTAAATATTTCTGTTACTTCTGTTCCTTCTTGTTCCTCGATTATAGAATCGGTATCCTTAAAATCGAAATCTAAAGCTTCTGCCAAACGTTTCCCGTAAGTGGCCTTCCCACTTCCCATAAATCCTATTAAGTATACTATCATATTTTTCTAATTATTAAACAAAAATACCAATTTAAGTTTAAAACTATCATTTAAACATTTAACTTTATATTTTTAATATTATAAATATCTGAGATGCTTTATTATTCGAATGCTAAAATAAATTTAGGGCTTAATATTATCGAGAAACGTAAAGATGGTTTTCATAATATCGAAACTGTTTTTTATCCATTATCTTTACAAGATGCAATAGAATTTGTTCCTTCCGAGATGGTTAGTTTAACAAGCTCAGGTATTCAACTAGATTGCGAATTAGAGCAGAATTTAATTATTAAAGCCTACCGATTGTTACAAGAAGATTTCGACTTGCCAATATTGAAATTTCATTTACATAAGATTATTCCTTTTGGAGCAGGGCTTGGAGGAGGGTCTGCCAATGCGGCTAGTACATTGATAGAACTAAATAAATTCTATAATCTTAAATTATCGGAAAGTCAATTGATGAGATATGCTAGTAAATTGGGTAGCGATTGTGCTTTTTTTATCAAAAATAAATCTGTTTTTGCCGAACAAAAAGGTGATGTGTTTTCTGAATTAGAACTAGACCTGTCTGCTTATCAAATTTTGTTGATTCACCCAGGATTTGGAGTTTCTACTCCAGAGGCGTATGCAGGAGTTTGCCCAAGAGTAGCAAAAGTATCTGTTGCTAAAATTGCACAAAGAAATGTAAATTCTTGGAAAGATAATTTAAGAAACGATTTTGAGGAAACCGTTTTTCAGAAGTATCCAATATTGGACGAAATTAAGCAAAAAATGTACAATAATGGGGCGGTTTACGCTTCTATGTCGGGCAGTGGTTCTAGTATGTTTGGCATTTTCGAAAATCAAGCTGAAGATATAGATTTTGGAAGTTTTTGGTCTTGGAAAGGACAATTGTAAATATGGAAAAAATATTATTGTAAATTATAATTTGAAGTTTTACCTTTGACAAGCTAGATAATAGTTATGAAAAAAAATAAAAAATGTTAAAGTTCTTTTTATCGATATTTTTAATTGTGATTTTTTCCTTTTTCACTGAAGCTCAGTCGGTAAAGCAATTAGTTAAATATGGAAATAAAGCTTTCGAGGAGCACGATTTTTTTACGGCTTCAGATTATTACCAGAAAGCGTATGAGGTTTCTCCAATAGAAGAGGCCACATACAAATGGGCTTTGAGCGAGTATAAAAAAAGAAACTACGAACAATCGTTAAAGTTGTTTGCAAAAGTATCCGAACAAAACATCCAGAAATATCCCTTGTCAGATTTTTATATTGCTATGAACCTAAAATCGTTGGGGAGGTATCAGCAATCCAATAAAGTATTTCATAAATTTTATAAAGCACATCGTAGGCAGCGCGATTATTTTTCTCAAAAAGCGAAACAAGAAATTGTTTCTACAGAAAAGGCTTTTGATATGAGTTTAGAGGCAGATACTTTTGACCTTAAATTAGAAGATACCTTGTCAGAAGCACAATACTCGGAATTGATATTTAGGGCAATAGCTAAAAATAAATCGTATTTAATAGCCAAAAAGCCAATGAATAAGCTGGATACTTTTTATACCTCTCATTTGTTTTCGATAAATTCGGATACAACAATGGCTTTGGATACCAATATTAATAATCCATATTATTCGATAAATGGCTTCTGTTTTACAAATCGAGAAAATGAAATGTTAATTTCTGCTTGTTCGAAACCGAATGGGAAAACCGAATGTTTTATTTATCAAACCGAAAAAGAAAATAATATTTGGGGAGCACTTAGAAAATTACCCACTGAAGTGAATTTTCCAGAAGCATCTAATATTCATCCATATTTTTTTTCTTATCAGAATAAATCATATTTAATATTTGCATCCAATAATAAGAGTGGATTGGGAGGTTTCGATTTGTATTATTCGGAGTTTAAAAACGGAGAATATAAGAAAGCTAGGAGTTTAGGACGAAGAATTAATTCTATCGATAACGAGATCTCTCCGATATACGATACTCTACAAAAGAAACTTTTTTTCTCTTCTGAGTGGTTTTATAATAATGGAGGCTACGATATTTTTTATTCTAAAGGTGAATTTCCAGATATTGGTGTCCCAGAAAATATGGGGCAGCCTATTAATTCTAGTTACGATGATTTATTCTATTCGTGGTCGTATAATCATAAAACAGCTTATTTGTCGAGCAATCGTTTAAATGGAGCTTTAGCCAAAACAGAATCTTGTTGCAACGATATTTTTTCGTATCAATTGCCACAAATAGAGAGAGATACTGTTATCGATACTTTGCTACTTACAAAAAAAACGGACGAAATGGAGCAACTTATCCCTATCGATTTATTTTTTGATAACGACCAACCCAACCCGAGAACACGCGATACGGTTACAAATTTAACTTACGATGAAACTTATGGACTTTATTTTGAGAAGTTAAAAGAATATGAAAGTAAGTTTTCTGAAGGTTTAAAAAAGGAAGCTAAGGTCAATGCTTTAGGAATGATAGATGACTTTTTTTATGGAAAAGTAGAAACAGGTTTCGATAAGCTTAAAGAGTTTAATTATATTTTGATTAAACTTTTACGAGATGGGTATGAAATTGAACTGACTGTAAAAGGCTTTGCTAGTCCATTAAATAGTAGCGATTATAATGTTAATTTATCGAAGCGTAGAGTTAATAGTATTGTTAATTATTACAAGAAAGTTGAAGATGGATTGTACAATCAGTATATTGATGGAACAGACAGAAAAGGTAAACTGACAATTATCGAAGAAGCTTTTGGAGAGAATACCTCACAGGGTTTTGTATCAGATGATAGAAAAGATGCACGAAATTCGATATACAGCCCTTGGGCAGCCGAGGAACGAAGGGTGCAATTAGTAGCTTTTAAATTGAAGGAGCATAAATAATTGAAAATGCACGAGAATAATCATTCACACCAAACGGAACATAGTAAAAAAAACATAGGGCGTAACTTAGTTATTACCATTGTTCTAAATTTTGGGATTACAGCTTTTCAGCTTGTTGGTTTTTTTGTTTCGGGTAGTTTGTCTTTACTTAGTGATGCTCTTCATAATTTTACCGATGTTTTTGCATTAGTTATTTCGTGGGTGGCAGACAAAGTAGCCAAGAAAGAAAATACGATTAAAGCAACGTTTGGTTATAAACGTTCGGAGGTGTTGGCTGCTTTTATCAATACGGTAACTCTTTTTGTTGTTGCAATATATTTAATTATTGAAGCTGTTCATAGATTTATTAATTTACAAGTTGTTGAAATAGATACGATTTGGATAATTTGGGGAACACTGGTTAGTATTGTCGGTAACTTCTTGAGTGTTTTGGTTTTATATTCTCAGTCCAAAGAAAATATAAATGTTAGAGCCTCTTTTGTTCATTTATTAAGCGATTTATATACTTCTGTTGCTATTCTTATTGGTGGATTATTGATGTATTTTTATCAAATTTTTTGGCTCGATGCTATATTAAGTATTTTGATAGCAGTGTATTTATTAGTGCTAAGTATAAAATTATTTAGTAAGACTTTGAATATATTAATGCAGTTTTCACCGATAGATTTATCAGAGAAGGATATTCATTCTATTGTTTCTCGCTTTTCTGAGATCGAAAATATACATCATTTGCATGTTTGGGAAATGACGAGTGGCAGAACTATGCTTATGGCTCATATGGATTTTAAACAAAATATTGACTTGAAACAAGCGAATTCAACAATGATTAAAGTGAGTCAGATTCTAAAAGAAGAATTTCATATTTTTGAAGTAACGATTCAGCCAGAATTCGGCTATATTGACGATAAATCGTTGATTGTAAAAGAACGAATACAATAGTTTGATATTTACTCATCGTCTTCTAATATGTGTTGAACACGACCGACTTCTCCTGTTTCTAATTGCACCTTGATGCCATGAGGATGAGTGGACGATTTGGTTAATATTCGTTTGACGTATCCTTCTGTTAATTCACCCGAACGTTGATCTTGTTTTTGAACAATCTCTACATGTAGCTCAATCGAAATGTCTTTTCTATTTTTACCGCTCATTAATCTAAGTTTATATTATTCCCAATATGAGTTATCTTCTTGTAAATGATAAGAATGTCTTTTAGAACAGAGTAGTTTTTGGCGTAATCTATATTATTGATAGGAGATAGAATACCATCTTTAATTTTATCTAAATGAATAGACATTTCTTGATTCTGATTATATCCAACAAAGGATAACTTACCTCTTAATACTCCAAAAATATTTCTAAAGAAATGATTCTTGTTTTTTTGAATACCCCAAAAGATGGGAGATAAAATAAGGAATATTGAAGCTGCAATAAGGTCTAGCATTCGTTTATTCCTTTTGTTTTCTTCCGAATTAATTAAGTTAAGTTGCACCTGATATAATTCTCCAGCAGTATTAATAGAACTACTCCCAACAACAGAAATACTATCAGGAGATGCAATTTTAAAATCACAATTATGTCGATTTAGATCCAACATATTACTAATAATATCTTGAGAACTTAAGTCTTTAGCACAAAAAATGACTTCGTCAATTTTATGAATTCGTACAATCTCTTTAAGTTGTTGAATTGAGCCTAAAGAGGATGGTTCATCTTCCGTTTTAGTATGCACAAAACCTTTTACGACTGGGGATTCTAAACTTTCGCTTAGAATATTCTGAACCCTTTTACATTCTTTATTATCTCCAACAATAATAAAGTTTTTTTGGTCTTTAGTTTTGTATTTAAAAGAGAAAAAATGACTTTTGTGCAAGATAAGACGATAAAGAGGTAAGATAACTAATGCCCAAGATATAGAAGTTAAGATAAGGACTCTCGAGAGCCGAATGCTTTCATCAAGAAGAGAGTAGCCTGCAAGTGCTAAAATAGAACCTAATCCAATTCCTCTGATGAGTTTTTTTATTCTAACAGGTTGGAAATATCCTCCAGATAAGAAAATAGAAAAGACAAAAATAAGACTTACTAAAGGGAAAATTAGATGTGTAATTTCTTTTGGATAATAATTGGCGTGGTATTTAATGCTTTCCCAAATATGGCTGGCCTCTAAAAAACCAAATAGTAAGATGCTAAAATCTAGTAAAGGTATAAAAATATTTGAAACAAAACGTTTGAAGATTGCAAGACTGGCTCGCAAATAAATAGCAAATTTGATAAAACGAATAAAGTTTTTTGCAGATTGTCCGAAATGTTTTTCAGCAAAAATAATCATTGCATTATAGAAGGTTTTTACATAGTTTAACGAACCTTTCTTTGTGCTTTCTCCTTTGTAGTGTATAATAGTTGTATCTGCAAAATAATAATTCTTATATCCCCCTATAATTATTCTGTATGATAAATCGACATCTTCGCCATACATAAAAAATGTTTCGTCGAGTAAGCCCACTTTGTCTAAGACTGATTTTCGCATTAGCATAAATGCCCCTGAGAGAATATCGACTTGGTGAGTTTCGTTTTTATCAAGATAACTGAGGTGATATTTGCCAAACTTCTTTGACTTTGGGAAAAGTTTTGATAAACCAAAGATCTTATAAAAAGCAACTTTAGGAGTGGGGAGTGCACGTTTGCTTTCTGGCAAGAAATGTCCATTCCCATCTATCATTTTTACGCCAAGCCCTCCTGTATCAGGATTATTGTCCATAAAACTAACAACTTTTTCGAAAGTATCTTCTTCAACAAGAGTATCTGGATTAAGTAAAAGTACGTATTCTGCCTTTGAGAGTCGAATGGCTTGGTTGTTAGCTACCGAGAACCCAGTATTGACTTTGTTTTCTATGAGCTGGAATTGAGGAAAGCGTTCTTTAACCATTTGACATGAATTGTCAACAGAATTATTATCGACAACCATAACTTCTGCCTCTATATTTTTAATCGCATTTTCTACTGAAAGTAGACATTGCTCTAAAAAATCTTTAACATTATAATTAACAATAATAATTGTAAGCTTCATAGATAATTAAATATATTCTTAAACAAAGATAACAGTAAAAATAATCATTTATTATATACGAGCTTTGGCAGATTTTGTTAAACTCCAATAAATTAAGAATAAACCAATTATTACATAAGGAATACTAAGCCATTGTCCCATATTAAGGGTCATATTTTGCTCAAATGCTTCTTGGTTTGCTTTAATAAATTCGATAAAGAAACGTGCTGTAAAAGTTAAACTTAGAAAAATTCCTGCATATAATCCAGCTTTTGTTTTACGACTGTTTTTGCAGTATAACAAGTATATAATGAAAAAAATAATAAGATAGGCTATGGCTTCGTACAGTTGTGCGGGGTGCCTTGGTAGGGAGTCTACTCGTTCGAAAATTACACCCCAATTAGCATTTGTTGGATTGCCAATAATTTCGGAATTCATAAAATTGCCTAAGCGAATAAAAGCTCCAATTAATGGAGTTGCAATAGCCATTTTATCCAAAATAGAGAGTATGTTTTGTTTGTTTAAATAGGAATATAAAATAACAGACCCAATTATTCCAATTCCGGCACCATGGCTTGCTAAACCTCTATATCCAGTAAATTCGTACGACCCGTTTATCTCTTGAAAAGGGATGACGATTTCTAATAAATGATGTTTAAAATAAAACCATTCATAAAAAACACAGTGCCCTATTCGTGCCCCAAGGATTGTTCCAATGCCCATATAAATAAATAACTTATCGAGAAGCTCAAGATTAATATTTTCTTTTTTATAGAGGTTTTTTAAAATGTAGAAACTAACCAAAAGACCAGAAACAAAAAGAATAGAATAGTATCTAATCGCAATAACTCCAATTTTAGTAATTTCAGGATCGATATTCCAATGAATATAATTTTGCATTTGACAAAAGTAATCAATTCAATTATTTATATATCGAACTCCACTCATAAAATTGTATAACGAATGCTCGAATTTTTCGTAATTAGAATAATTGATGTCATATTAAGGTAGATTTTTAGTTATGAATTTTTATCTTTACTAGATTAATATTATAGCAAATAAAAGAATAAATGATTAATAATAAAAAACATATAGGATTCTTTGTCCTCCTTTTGGCTTCGCTTCTAGCATTTCCTCAATTTTCAGAAATTGGAAAACCGTTTATAGAAAATTTTTCTCCAAAAGATTATAAACACGAGAATCAGAATTTTTCAATTACTCAAGATACTAATGGAATTATGTATTTTGGAAATTTGGATGGGGTAATGCAGTTCGACGGAGAAGAATGGCGGATAATGGATTTCAAAGGTAAACCTCGCCTTACCAATGCATTGGATGGTAGGATATTAGTAGGTGGATATCAAACTTTTGGGCTGATAGAAAATAAGTCCAATTTTAAAATGGAGTATCATTCTTTGTCCGATGAGATTTGGAAAGATGGCTACGAGTTCGATCATGTCAATCAAATTAAATCGTATAATAACAATACGTTAGTTTTGGCGTATCCTCACCTATTTTTAATCGATGAAGAAAATAGGGTGGACTGTATTTTAACAACAAAAGGAAAGATTCAATTGTTTGGAGATGCGGAACCTTTAGTCTTATTAGATTCAGGGTTATATAAAATTAATTTTGAAACGCTAGATACTAACAGATGTGCATGCAATCATTATAAAAGCATTGAGAATGTTATATCTTTTGAAGATAAATTTTTAGTGAGATTTATTGATTTTAGTTGGAAGGTTTTTGATAAAGAAATGAATTTTATTCGTGATTTTAATAATGATGCAAGTTCTATATTATTGAGTAATCGTTTTGTATCTGGTTTGTATTTGTCTAATGGAATGTTTGCTTTTGGAACAGAAAATTGTGGTATTATTATCGTAAATAAACAGGGGAAGTTTATCACCCATATCAATCAGAATAATGGTTTAATGGATAACGATGTGTATCAATTATTCGAAGATAAAAATCATAACCTTTGGGTGGCTATGAATAACGGGATAAGCCTTTTGAATTATCCAGCAGTATTTACAATCTTCGATAGAGATTATGGTGTTAAAGGTGGGGTATTAGATATTGTCAGATATAATAGTCGGATATATATAGCCACTTCTCAGGGCTTATTTGTTAGTCCAAAAGGAATACAAACAAAAGAAGATTGCCAAGTCGATGGTTTTGTTAAAGTAGAGGGAATAGATCATAAATGTAGACGATTTTTGAAAACAAAAGGACGTCTTTTTGTTACGAATAAAGAGGGTATTTATGAGCTAGAAAATGAGAAAGCTATTAAACGGTCGGATTTATTTGCCTTTGGAATGATTTGTTCGAAAGAATTTAAGAATTATTTATACGTAGCTTCGCAAGAAGGATTGTATGTTTTCGACCTCTCGAAAGGATTTGATTTAGTAGGAAAGATAAAGAATTTAAATAAAAATGTGAGAACAATTGCCGAGGATATTGAAGGTAATTTGTGGTTGGGGACCAATTATGAAGGGGCTTTTTTTATTGATATGCCTAAAGTTTTTTCGTTAAATCCTAAAATTAAACAATATAAAGAAGAAAATGGTTTACCTAAAGATCATGGATGGATTGACGTTACACAAACCCATAAAGGAACTTATTTTTCTAGCTATAAAGGGGTTTATAAATTTAATAAACAAAAAGAATTATTTATTAAACAATATCTAATCGATTCTGTTGAGAATCGATGGTATTATCCTATTACAGAAGATAATCAAGGTAATTTATGGTTCAGCTCAGGTGTGGGCAAAGCATATCACCGTCAAACTGGGCTGAGATATTATTTTGCACAGAAAGATTCTTTTGCAACTGTAACGCAACCTTTTAGTAAAATTAGAGACTACTCGCTAGAAGTTATTTATCCCGATGAAAATTCTGTTGTGTGGTTTGGCTCATTTGAGGGCTTGATAAGGTTCGATAGTAAAAAAATAGATAGAGAGACTGAGGCCAGTCCAACGATTATTAGAATGGTAAAATTTGGAGAGGATTCCATTATTGACCCGAATATTCGTAATAATAAATCTAAAATAAAAATACCGTACGAATTAAATAATGTATTTTTTCAGGTAAGTAGAACAAATTATCAACCTTTAGATGAGGTATTGTTTCAATATCAGCTTTTGGGGTTAAATGAAAAATGGTCTAATTGGCAAGTGTCAAATACAGAACAATTTCTAGGACTTAAAGAAGGAAAGTATATTTTTAAGGTTAGAAGTAAAAATATGGATGGTATTATTTCAGAAATTACATCTTTCGAATTTATAGTTTTACCTCCATATTATAGAACTTGGTGGGCTTATTTGATTTATTTAATTGTCATTATTTCTTTTATTTATACACTGTTTCGATATAGAGCTTTTTTGTATGCCAAGGAGAAAAATGAATTAGAGAAGGTTATTCGTGATAAAACAGAAGAAATTGTAAAGCAAAAAGAAAGAGCAGAAGATTTAGTTAAGAATATTTTGCCCGAAGATACAGCTCGAGAATTACAAACAAAAGGACGAGTTAGTAGAAAAAAATATGATTTGGTTACAGTTTTGTTTTCTGATATACAGGGGTTTACGGAAATAGCTGAGCATTTGAATCCCGAAAAACTCTTAGACGAATTTGATCAATATGTTTTAAAATTTGATAAGGTAGTAGGGGAATATAATATTGAGAAAATTAAAACAATTGGCGATGCTTATATGTGCGCAGGTGGTATTCCGAGAAAAAATAGAACGAATCCTGTAGATGTTGTTTTGGCAGGTTTACAAATGATTTCGTATGCTAGAGAAATACAAGAAACCTCACAGTTCGACTGGGGAATAAGGTTTGGTGTACATACAGGACCCGTTATTGCCGGTGTAGTTGGAAGTAAAAAGATGTCTTACGATATTTGGGGAGATACTGTAAATATTGCTAGTAGAATGGAATCTTATGGTGAAATAGGGCATTTAAATATTTCGGAAATAACTTATGAGTTGGTAGCACCATATTTTGATGTAGAGCCTAGAGGTAAAATACCTGTCAAGTATAAAGGGAAAATGGATATGTACTTTGTAATTGGTCTTAAAGAGGAATTTGCTAAAGATGAAAAGAGAATTATTCCTAATAGAAAATTGGAATTAAAATTACAAAATATTCGATTTCAGTCTTTAGAAGATGTAATATTAACTAAGTTAGAAAAGGGTTTAGATAAACGTTTGTATTATCATAATGTTAAACATACCATTGATGTAGTAAATCAAGTTGAAGTTATTGGTTTGGGTGAGGGCGTGAGTGAGGAAGAAATGATTTTACTTAAAACTGCTGCATTATTTCATGATTTAGGGCATACTATAAGTTATATAGACCACGAAGAGCAAGGAATAATTTTTGCTAAAGATATTCTTCCAGAATATAATTATTCGCTAGAGCAAATTGATATAATTTCTGAGCTAATTTATGCTACTAAATTTCCTCCAGAGCCAAGAAATTTATTAGAAGAGATTATTTGTGATGCAGATTTAGATTATTTAGGTAGAGCAGATTTTATTCCCTCATCTAATAATTTGTATTTGGAGATGTTTGAGCATGGTCGTATCGACAATAAACATGAATGGAATAAAATACAAGTTAGTTTCTTAAAAACACATCAATATTATACTGAAACGGCAAGGAAATCTAGAGGAGTTAATAAGCAAGTGCAATTAGATAAAATTATTGAACAAATCGAGAAGGAAGAGTCTAAATATTAATCTTATTCTGGAATTAGATTCCCCGATGTTTACCAATTTTTTAATCTAGTTTTATTGATTGGCTATATGATAATGTTTTTCTAAGGATTAGAATTATAAATAATAGAAGTTTTATTTTATACATTTCTTTATTTTTAACTAGTGCAAATATTTTTTTTAATCAATTAGATTATTACTTTCGTGAAAAAAATCACACAATGAAAAAGTATATTTTTGTTATCGCAATTGTTTTAATTGTTTTTTCTTGTAAGCAATATACAAGCACAAGTTTAATTCCTAACAGGGTTCAAATAGTTTTAGATTCTGCAAAACAAAATAAAGATGAACTAAAAAAAGTAATAAATCATTATAAAAACATAAATGATGAGCAAAAGTTAAAAGCCGCATATTTTTTAATTGAAAATATGGAGGGGCAGTGTTATGCAAAATCAAAACTTGTAGATACAACAGGAGCAAAAGTGAAATTTAATGTTCTCGATTATAGAGACTATAATGAAATGGTTGCTGGTTGGGATTCAATAGAAAATATTATTGGTACAATAGATTATACTCGTGATACTTTAATTTTTGATATTTACGATATTACCGCAAATTACTTAATTGAAAATATTGATCTTGCTTTTGAAGCATGGAAAAAACCTTGGGCGCAACAACTTAGTTTTGACGAGTTTTGTGAATGTATTTTGCCTTATCGTTCAAGTAATGAACCAATAGAAAATTGGAGAAAACAATTATTTGACAGATATGTTTGGCTTGAAGATTCTTTAAAAGATAAAACAGATCCAATAGAAGCTTGCTCTAAAATTAATTCAGAGATACACTCGTGGTTTAGTTTCGATTCTCGTTTTTATCGTCATCCAACTGATTTAGGTTTAAGTCAAATGTTTGAGTATAAAATGGGGCGGTGCGAAGATATGACGAACCTAGCGATTTATGCAATGCGTTCGCAAGGTGTCCCTGTAATGAGTGATTATACACCAGCTTGGCCAAATACAGGAAACAATCATGCGTGGAATGTAACACTTACAAAAGAGGGTAAAGTTGTTATTTTTATGGGTGGTGAACGAAATCCATACGATTATGAATTAGGAAATAAAAAGGCCAAGGTTTATCGTAAAACTTTTGGCCGACAAAAAAATAGTTTAGCGATGATTGCACCAGATTATGAAAGTATTCCTAGTTGGTTAGCAAGTTCGCATTATATTGATGTAACAAAAGATTATATTGATGTTGTCGATGTAGAGTTGCCTTTAACACATAAAAAACCAGATAGTTGTAATTATGCATATTTATATGTGTTTAATTCGGGCGAGTGGAAATCTATACATTGGGGAACACTTGATAGTAATAATGTTGCAACTTTTACTGATATGGGAAAAGATATTGCTTATTTACCTGTTTATTATAAAAAAGGGGAGTTTATTGTTGCAGGAAATCAGTTTATTTTAAACATAGATGGCTCAATATCAGAAAATGTAGCTGATACAGTGAATACAATAAATATTGACTTATATTCAACAACAAAGAAGGTTACAAAATTAACCACTGATGAAATTAAAAAAGCAAGTTTTAAAGATGGTGCAGAATATGAACTATTTTATTGGAATGATGAGTGGGTAAAGCTTTCCTCTGAAATCGAAAAAGGAGAGAATCCGTTGCACTTTAATAATGTACCAAGTAATGCACTTTTTTGGCTTGTAGAAAAAGATTCGAAAAAAGAAGAACGTATTTTTACTATTGTTGATGGTGAAGTGAAGTGGTGGTAATTTATAAAATAGTATAAAAAGCGATGGGAAGTCTATCAATTTATAATAGAATATAAATGTTGTTTTCCTATTGAAAAGATGTGTAGAGTATTAGATGTTAGTCGGTTCTGTTATTACTGATGGTATAACGGAGGCGTTTCTAAATATTATTACACTTATTGTAATAGTGCTTTATATTTGGTTTTTGGGATCATTTAATTTTGAGATACAGGTTGGAGTTCTCCCCGATTGTGTTATTTAAGAGCTAAATAGTTCGTTAAGGATATCTAAAGATTTGCTTGTTTTAAAACTTTCTAAATGAAGTTGGAAATATTGCAACATTAAATTTAACAATTCCTGTCTTTCTTTTCGACTCATTTCTATGTACGAAATGTCTTCTATTTTAGAGCTTAATAATTGGTTTATCCTTGTAGAATTTAATGTAGAATAAATAAACTGATTTTTCTTATTTTCGTTGGTAAACCGACCTTCTACGGGATTAAAATAGGGACGTGTTTTAGAATAATTATTTTCTGGGCTGATTCCACTAAATTGCATTAATCGAAGTAAACTCCACAAATGAATATTAGCAATACTTTCTGTTGGCGAATTGTCGATATATTGAATGAGGTGTTCTAGAAATTGATATAGTTGCTCATCTTTTTCGGAGACTTGATAGGTTAAGTGAATCATTTCTGCCAAAAACATACATATCGAACTTTTATGAATATCGAAAATAATATCGTTAAGAATAGTATCAGAACTGACTTCTGTTATGCGATGTAGGTCGCTTTTGTTAGAGTGAATAAATACTAATTCAATAATATTAAAGGCTTGAAAATTATTGGCAGGAAATTTTGATCTTTTTTTTCGAACACCATTGATAATAAATGACATTTTCCCAAAATCTTTAGTTAATATATTAACAATAATAGAGGTCTCGGAATACTTGAATTGATTTAGTACAATGCCTTTAGTCTTCTGAAGATTCATTCGGAGTACAAAAACTTAAGTTTAATATTATCTAACTGAAAATTAGATTTATTTTTATTCCAAAAGTAAATCTTTATTTTATCTCCTAGCGATAGTTTCTCTTTAGTGTCAATTAGATAACTAATCCTGTACCACTTTTGTTTATCGGAAAGATATTTACTAACATCTGAGGCTTCCCATATATTATCTTTATTTTCTTTTTCAATAGTAAAAACTAAAGGAAGCTCTGTAATATCTGAAGAAAAATAAAGATCGGATATAATAAGAAGTTGCTGAGCTTTAATAATTGATTTATCAACTGTTAGAGTTATAGACGTCCCCCATTCTTCTGCATTGTAATTAAAATAATGATTATTGTTATTACTATCTAATTTAATTCGTTTTGGATCAACCTCCCATTTTGAGATAGACGATGACTCAAAGTCTTGAAAATCTGTATATTTGAGCTTTTTAGC
>JAMOQL010000056.1 GCA_027064025.1 Bacteroidales bacterium | reverse complement strand
ATATTATTTAGTTCTTCTTTGTTTATTTTTTTATGAGTATAAACAATTGGATTGTCCGATTTCGAATTTATGATGGGTTTAATTCTAATTGAAGGCTGAGTTATGGGAGCTGTTTTGTTTTTATTTAATTTTGCTTTTGAGGAAGCATTTGTTGTTTTATGTTGTTTAGGGGGAGTTTCAAATAATTCTTTTTCTAGCTTAGTTTTTTTTTTAATAGCTCAAACTTTTCATGTTCGGCTTTAATGTTGGCTAGTTTGATGAAACAAAGCTCTATGTGGAGCCTTTTATTTTGACTTGCTTTATAAGAAATTTCACTTTTATTGATAATATCTAATGCGTCGTAGATATAATTTTTGTCTATTATTTTACTTTCGTCCTCGTATTTGCTTTTTATATTGTCACTTACTTCTAAAAGCTGTATAGTATTAGGATCAAAGCTAATAAGGATATCTCTAAAGTGTTTTGCTAAACCATTTAATATTTGTTGTCCATCGAATCCTTTGTTAATAATTTCTTCCAAAAGAATAAATGATTCTGAGATTTGATTGTTGAATAAAGCTGTACTTATTTTGAAAAAGTAATCATAATCTAAAACATTAAGATTATCTATAACATTTTGGTAAGTAATATTGCCTTCAGAAAAACTAGATATTTGGTCAAGAATTGAAAGGGCATCTCGCATTCCCCCGTCAGCTTTATTTGCAATGACGTGTAACGCATCTTTTTCGAAATTAATATTTTCGTTTTTAGCAACATACTCAAGTTGTTTGCTAATATCGGTAACTTGTATTCTATTAAAATCAAAAATCTGACAACGTGATAATATAGTGGGTAGAATTTTATGTTTCTCGGTTGTTGCCATTACAAAAATAGCATGTGCAGGAGGCTCTTCAAGTGTTTTAAGAAAGGCATTAAATGCTGAAGAAGAAAGCATATGTACCTCATCAATAATATAAACACTATATTGTCCCATTTGTGGTAATATGCGAACTTGATCTATTAATAGACGAATATCATCCACGGAGTTATTTGAAGCGGCGTCCATCTCGTGAATATTCATCGAAATATTTTTGTTGAACGATTGGCAAGATTCACATTCGTTACAAGCTTCTCCATTTGTGATATTTGTGCAGTTAATGGTTTTTGCGAAAATTCTAGCACATGTTGTTTTACCGACTCCTCTTGGCCCACAAAATAAGTAGGCATGAGCTAATTTATTGTTAGAAATTGAATTGATTAAAGTTTCTGTTATCGAATTCTGACCTACAACAGATTTAAAAGTATCTGGACGGTATTTTCTTGCTGAAACAATAAATTCACTCATAATAATAAATTTTGATTTCAAAAGTAATACTTTCGAATTGAATGAATGTTTTTTATGAATTAAATTATTAACAATTAATAAAATTGGAGATTATATTTAGTATATGGAAAATAAAAAAAAAGGTCTAGGAAATTCCTAGACCTCTATATCAATAGATTAATTATTTATCGTATAAGATTTACGTAGCCTGATCTCTCGTGAGGAACACCATAAGTGTCCACAAATCTTATCATATAAGAAAACATTCCTGGATTACTTTTTGAGTTTCCTTTTACCTTGCCATCCCATCCTTTACTCATACTAGTTGATTCGTAAATTTTTTCTCCCCAACGATCATAAATTATCATTAAATAACCTTCTTCAGAGATTGCATTACCGTATGGTCTGAATATTTCATTCTTACCATCACCATCAGGTGAGAATGCGGTTGGAATATGGAATGTAACTTCGTCAACAATCTTTACTTTCGACGAGATTGTATCGGAGCAACCGTAGTTACTTATTGCAATAAGAGAAACATTGTAATCTTGCTTTATTGGAGCATATTTGTGTTCTGTATTCCATGCATAGGTAGAGTCACCATCACCGAAATGCCAGTGCCAAGCATTTCCCCCAATTGAATTGTTTTTAAAATAGATACTTGGATCTATTATCGACTTGACTGATGGTTGAGATGAAAAACTTGCTGTTGGAACAGGATGAACAGTTATATAGTTGTATTCTGTTTTCTTTGACTTGCAACCTTTTGGAGTAGTTATTTCTAAAGAAATATCATAGGTTCCTGCAGCTGTAAATGTATGTGTTGGAGTCGGATCAAAACTGATTGAATTTGAACTTTCATCACCAAATTGCCATAGATAACTGGTTCCTTCAGAATGATTTTGAATATCTTGATAGAAATTAACCATTAATGGCGAACATCCATGTTTATAATCTGCATGGAAACTAGGTAAATATGTTCCCCAAACATTTACTGTAAATGAATTTGTAGAGCTAGGAGATGCACAATCATCCGTTACGGTAATTTCATAATCTTTTGTTTCCTCTGGTTGAACAATGAAACTTGCATCAATAACACTTCCGTCATTAAGAGTGTAGGTGTAATTCCCATTTCCGCCTGTAGCATTAATGTTAACATTTACAATTTCACCTTCGCATATTTCTGTTTTGTCTGGTGTAGTTATCGAAGAGATAGGATTATATACTTGAACAACTGTTTGTTTGGTAACACTCTCGCATCCGTGTGCATCGACTACTTTTGCAGAATATGTTGTAGTTTCTATAGGGCTAACATTGATAGTTTCAGTGGACAGAATCTCGTTCCAATAATATGAGTATGGAGAAAAAGGAGAAGAAGTAACTGACATAGTTAAATCTGTATTTTGTCCAATACATAAGGTAGAAGTTGGTAGAATACTTAACATAACCTCCATGGGTTGCTCTATTTCAAGGTTGCGTATTTTAGTACAACCTCTCGAATCTGTTATGGTAACCGTGTAATTGTCAGCTGGAGAATTTATTAATACACTATCAGTCCATGCTGTTTCTGTCGACCATTCATATGAATAAGGAGGGGTGCCTTGTGATGGCTCAACCCATGCCTTTCCATCTGATAGGCCAAAGCAACTTGTAGGTTCTACATGTGAACTAATAATAATATCGGTTGGTTCTAGAACGACTTGTGAACTTGTTGTATCGCAGCCGTTAGCATCTGTTACCGTAATATATTGTATTCCTGCTGTCAAATTATTGGGGTCTTCTATGGTAGAAGTACTACCATCTGATAATAACCAATTGTATGTATATGGTATTGTACCACCAGTAACTGATAAATTTAGAGCTCCGTTGGACTCTCCAAAACATGTAATATCTGAAGAAACAATGTTTTCAATAACAAGAGGTGCAGAAGGCCCATGAACAATTTGTGATGCTGTTTTATTACATCCGTTTTGGTCTGTAACAGTTACTAAATATAAACCATCAGAAAGGTTTGTTATTAATGAATCGTTGTTGTTTACAGGATTCCATGTATATGTATAGCCAGGAGTTCCTCCTTCAACTGAAATCCAAACTTGTCCGTGATTATCTTCGAAGCATAAATTATCAACTTTCCCAGAATCAACAATCATTAATTCTGTTGGTTGAGGAACATAGTAATTAAAAGTGTTTGTACAGAAATCTGTTGAAACAGTAACTTGGTAATTACCTTCGCATAGATTTGATACCGTAGCAGTTGTATCAACAGT
>JAMOQL010000055.1 GCA_027064025.1 Bacteroidales bacterium | reverse complement strand
ACATCACAAGAGGCTAAAAAAATATTGGAAATTAAAGAATTCCCAATTGATAGCAATTTGTACCTATCGGAAGTTATGCAACTCGACTCGATGATAATAAATTTATGCAAGGAACTTAAAACAGCATCTAACGACGAGCGTATTATTGATGCTGCCGTCATTCATTATCAAATGAAAATTAAAACATTAGATCATATATTATCACAATTAAAAAATATTAACCATATAAAAAAGACCAGAAATGAAGAGATTAATTTATAGTTTACTAATTATTGTACTTAGTTTACAAGTTAGTGTTGCCGAAAAAATTGAGCTTACCAAAACCCTCCATGAGCATTATGAAGTAGATAAAAATACCAATTTTTCTATTAACCATAAATATGGCGATATAATTATTGCCGATTGGAATAAAAATGAAATCGATATTGAACTTCGAATAAGTGTAAAAGCTAGAAAAAAAGAAAAAGCCGAAGAATATATGAAATATATTACAGCCGAAATTTCTAAAAATGAGAATTCAGTATGTGCAAAAACTATTCTCGATAAAAAATGGAACAACCATAAAAAAATAGAGTTCGAAATAAAATATATTATTAAAGCACCATCATATTTAAAATACGATATTGTAAATAAATTTGGTAACATTGCCATTGCCAATATTACAGGTCCTACCCATATTAATCTAAAATACGGAAATTTATTAGCCAAAAAGTTAATTTTTACAGATAATAAAAACTTGAATAATCTTGAATTTGCGTTCTCTAATGTTGATATTAGGTACTGTAATCACGCCAATATTATTATGAAGTATGGGAAACTAAAATTTGGTGTCGGTAAAGCTATCAAACTCAATTCTCAATTTACAGATATTGATATTAAAAAATTAGAATCCATACATTTTGTCGGTAAATATGGAGGTTTAGATATAGATACCGTTGAAATTGCAAATATCGATGCGAAATTTATGGATATTGATATTGAGTATCTAAGCTCAAAACTTAAAACAAAAATTAAATACGGAAATTTCTCTGTCAATAATATCACACCTTATTTTAGCGAAATATTTGTCGAAGGTAGCTTTGGAGACGTAAAACTATTAATCCACCCCGATGCAGTATATCAGATCAATGCCGATGTAGATTATGGCGATTTGAATCTCCCCAAAATGGTAAATATTGACAGAACAATAAAAACTAATGGTGTTGAAGTGAGCGGTATTGTAGGACCAAAAGGGCACGAAATAAAATCGAAAGTCCATATAGAAATGGATTACGGAGATGTGAGTCTCTAAACTAAAATTATTTAAAATAATCAGGAGAAGACCCAAATATAAGTCTTCTCTTTTTATATGGTATAAGTTCAATAAATACAGCTATTTTAGATAATAATTCGTATTTTTGTAGGTTCAAAAAAGATAATAGAATGACCACTGAAAATCAAAAAGAAATAGATTTAATAGAATTATATCAAAAATCATTAGTTTTTATTTCTAAAAACTTCTTAACTTTTGTTATTTTCGGAATTATCGGAATTCTATCTGGAACCGCATATTATTATAACAAATCGAATATTATTAAAACTCAATTTCTGATAGAGACCTCTGATATTTCTAAAGAATTAGTGTATAATCTATCAGAAAAGGTTGCTTTTTCTATTCAAAACTCTGATGTTGAATTTTTAAAGCAAGATTTCAAACTTGATCCCATTATTATCAAAGATATTAAAGATATCAGTATCGACACTAGCAAAAATATGCTTACTCTTTCTGTTATATCTAATTCAAAAAAAAGTGTGCTACCATTTACCGAATCCTTAATTCATTTCTTCAATAATCAAGACTATATTCTTGCTCAACAAAATCAAAAAATTAAAGAAACAAAAGAGCTTAAAGAAAAAATTGAAGAAGAAATTTCTAACATTAATAAGCTTCAAAAACAATTCTTAAAAGAAGATAATAACAGTAATATCACCATTAATCAGATAGATATCTCACACAACGAAAAATTAAAGTTGTATAAAATGCAGCAAGAATGTGAGAAGATTCTTAGTCAAAAACAAGCCATCACATTAATAAATAAAAATAACAATATAATAATAAAAGAAAATAGTTTAATAAAAACACTTATTGTGTCAATAATTATCTCTATTCTCTTTGCTTTATTTTTCTTTTTCATTCGTTTCTCAATTGCTTTAAAAAACAAAGCAACAAATTTATAAATTATAACATGAGTAATATTGTAGCCATAGTCGGCAGACCAAATGTAGGTAAATCTACGCTATTCAACAGACTTACAGGACAACGACAAGCTATTGTCGACGAATATAGCGGCGTAACCCGAGACCGTCATTATGGTAAAGTAGATTGGAATGGGATTGAATTCTCGCTCATTGATACAGGAGGGTATATCAATAATTCCGACGATGTTTTTGAAGAGGAAATTCGTAAGCAAGTCATCATTGCAATAGACGAAGCAGATGTTATCTATTTTATGGTAGATGTTCGTGTCGGAATAACAGATTTGGATCAAGAAATGGCAAAAATCTTAAGACAACAATCTAAAAAAGTAATCCTTATTTCTAATAAAGTAGATACTTCTAGCGAATATTACGAAGCTGATACTTTTTACTCATTAGGCTTCGATAATATGTTCAGAGTTTCCTCTGTAAATGGTAGTGGAACAGGAGATTTACTAGACGAAACCTTGAAATTATTCGATAACGAAAGTGACGAAATATCTGAAGAAAATTTACCTCGAATAGCTGTAGTAGGTCGCCCAAATGCAGGAAAATCATCTCTAATTAATGCCTTGGTTGGAGAAGAAAGAAATATCGTTACTCCCATATCGGGAACCACTCGTGATTCTATAAATACTCGATTTTCTAAATATGGTTTTGACTTCTATATTGTTGATACAGCAGGGATTAGAAAGAAAAACAAAGTACACGAAGATTTAGAATTTTATTCTGTAATGCGAGCATTTAGAGCCATTGAGCACGCCGATGTATGCTTACTAATGATTGATGCCACCCTAGGAATAGAAGCTCAAGATGTCAATATTTTCGGAACTATCGAACGAAATAAAAAAGGGATTATCATCTTAGTTAACAAATGGGATTTAGTTGAAAAAGATACGCACTCAGTTAAAGAGTATACCGAAAAAATTAAAGCTCGTATTTCTCCGAATAACGATGTTCCAATCATTTTCACTTCTGCTCTTACTAAACAAAGAATACATAAAGTATTAGAAACAGCCATCGAAGTTTACGAAAACAAAACTCAAAAAATAAAAACATCAGAACTAAACGAATTCTTCTTACCTCTTATTGAGCATTACCCTCCACCAGCTGTAAAAGGAAAGTTTGTAAAGATTAAATACGTAACTCAATTACCAACCATTGTTCCAACATTTGCTTTCTACGCAAATTTACCTAATTATCTAAAAGATTCTTATAAACGATTTTTAGAAAATAAATTAAGAGAACATTATAATTTTTCAGGTGTTCCATTAAGAATATATTTTAGACAAAAATAATTAATATGAGATTATTGTTTTTTTTGATACTATTTATT
>JAMOQL010000054.1 GCA_027064025.1 Bacteroidales bacterium | reverse complement strand
CAAATTTAAAAAAATATTCTTATTGTGAAAGAATAATATTGGATTTTTTTTTGAAGTTTTTTTTGTTTCTCGTAACGATCTATATAACAGAATAATTACACATCAATTTTTCGATAGAATTTTCCTTTCTTATCAAATTTGTTTTCAGGATAACCCAACAAACTCTCATGTTTTCCTAGAATCAGAAATCCTTTATCTGTTAAATTTTGATAAAAAAAGTCAATTACTCTATTTTGAAGAGAAAGATTAAAATAAATTAGAACATTCCTACACAAAATAATATCAAAATCTTTATAAAACAGATTATCCATCTTTACCAAATCTAGTTTCTTAAAAAATGGTTTTTGTATCAAGAAATCATTCATTTTAATTTTATCAGAATTTTTATCTATCTCAAAATATTTATCATAATTAACATCTATAGATTGAGAATAATTGTACGAGTTTTCTTTTAGGACTTGGTCAAAATTTGATAAATAATTCAAATTAAATCTATACTTATATTCTCCTTTTTTCGCAACCTCTAACACATCTGTATTTAAATCTGAGGCATAAATGTTACATTTATCTAGCAAACCCATTTCATTTAGCATAATAGCTAAAGAATACACTTCTTGCCCTGTAGAGCAACCTGCATGCCATATATTGATAGATTTTCTATCTTTTAATTTATTAATAACTCTTTGTCGTATTTCTTGCCAGACTTCAGGATCTCTAAATAACTCTGTTGTATTTACTGTAATATCTTTAACTATTTGCTCAAGAAAGGCATTATCTTTTTGAATTTTTAAAATTAATCCTTTAAGGTTAACTTTATTTTCTACTAATAATCGTTCTATTCTCCTTTTTAAAGACTTATCAGAATAGTCTGAAAAGTTATATGTTGACACATCCTTAACTGCATTGATAAAAAACTGAATATCTTGTTCGGATATTTCCATTTGAATAAATTACATTAATAAAAGTTATTATTTCAACGTTTGAATGAGGTTTAAAGTTACAAATATTATTTGTTTTCTAAAATATATTAACTGTATTAAGAAAGATACTTATTAACATAGATATTCTTCAACTTTTTACATATTTTTGAAAAAATTTAATAAGAAATTTGAATACCTTTTAATAAGCTTTTGTTTTTAAACATTGATAATTTACTTATCTTAACGACAATATTACTTATAGCTAGAATTAGCGTAGGTAAGAAAAACAAATTTAAATAACAATCTATTTACTTATGTCTGCATCACTAATTATTTCTGTTTTAATATTATATTTTTCATTACTAATTCTAATTTCATTTTTAACTTCTAAAAAGAATGATAATAAAAGTTTTTTTACAGCAAACAAGCAATCGCCATGGTACATTGTAGCTTTTGGAATGATAGGCGCCTCACTCTCTGGAGTAACTTTTATATCAGTCCCAGGTTGGGTAGAAAGTTCTCAGTTTTCGTATATGCAAGTTGTTTTAGGCTACCTACTTGGTTACGTTGTTGTAGCAAATATTCTATTACCTTTATATTACAAACTAAATTTAGTATCAATATACACCTATCTAGATCAACGATTTGGGTCTATTACCTATAAAACTGGAGCTTCATTTTTTATTCTTTCTCGGGTTATTGGGGCTTCTTTTCGCTTATTTCTAGTTGCTGGAGTTTTACAATTTACCGTATTTAATCAATTACATATCCCATTTTTTGTAACCGTAATCATCACTATTTTATTAATTTGGATATATACTTATCGAGGAGGAATAAATACTATTATTTGGACAGATACATTACAAACCTTTTTTATGCTTGCTGCAGTTTCTGTCACCTTTTGGTTCATTGCCAAAGAAATGAATTTAAGTGTTAACGAAATTAGCCAAACGATTAAAGAATCAAACTATAGCAAGATGTTTTTTTTCGATGACTGGAATAGTCCTCAATATTTCTGGAAACAATTTCTTTCTGGAATGTTTATTACTATAGTAATGACTGGGTTAGACCAAGATATGATGCAAAAGAATCTAACTTGCAAAAACACCAAAGAAGCCAAAAAAAATATGTATTGGTTTAGTCTAACACTCATTCCTGTTAATTTAATATTTCTAAGCTTAGGAGCACTATTGTATTTATATGCACATAAAAATGGCATTAGTATTCCAGAAAAAGCGGATTTATTATATGCCGAGATTGCCACTCACGGAGGACTTCCTATCTCATTAGGCTTAGTATTCATTGTAGGACTTGTTGCATCGGCATATTCTAGTGCCGACAGTGCTTTAACCTCCCTAACGACTTCTTTTTCGATCGACATTATTGATATTAAAAATAAATATACTCCAGAAAACCAAATAAAGGTTAGAAAAAAGATTCATATTATGTTTTCCATAATATTAGCCATTACAATTATTTTGTTCGATTTGGTAAGTAACGACAGTGTTATTAAATTACTATTCGATGCTGCAGGTTATACTTACGGCCCGCTTCTAGGCCTTTACGCATTTGGGTTATTTACAAAGTATAATATCGATGATAAAAAATCGGTCTACGTATTAATACTTGCTCCCATTTTAACTTTCCTACTTAAATATAGTATGATTTATTTTAAAGCCGATTATCAAATTGGCTTCGAACTCCTTATTATTAATGGAATAATCAGTTTCTTGGGATTATTACTAATCAAGAAAAAATAACTTTTTCACTAAATACAAGGTCTTACATTATTGTTTTTGAAAAAAGCTAGGATTAACGGTAATCCTATCAAAAGTACGAAACTGAACTGTTGCTAAGTCTTTTCCATTATTAAAACTACCATACATTCTATCAGGATCATATACTAATTTATTTCCTTCATCATCTCTACGAACATCGTTAACAACATGATAGGTTTTAATGACTTGTCGATTATTTTCGCCCGCTTTTAATGTTATTGTTATCCAAGGATTCGAATTAATAAGAGAATCTCTTTTCTCTTGACTCATATTAGTAATCATAGCTTCAAAAGAAATCTTCTTAAAATTCATAAGAAAACGTTTAACTTGCATGGTATCTAAATTAGCCAATATTTTATTCTCTGAAAGTTTAACTTGATACTGATTGCTCTCATTCTTAATTAATGTAAAATCATTTTTATGATTTTCGGAATTAACTACTTGAACATAATTGACATTTTTAGGATTAGCTTTAAAAATAAAATTCTCTCTCCATAAATCTTCGATGGCAAAAAAACGTGGAGTCAAAAAGCCAAGAAAACCTGGTATTTCTACTACAAAAGGGACCGAAGAACCTTCTAATATAACATACGTTCCATACTGATCTTGTGTTGACCCTCCAACATAATAAGTCTTTACTAATTTGCCTTTTTGATATATCTCTACTTTTCTACCTTCGGAAGCTAAACGCTTAATTTGTACATTATGTTCAGCCTTAGAAATAGGTCTTTTAACCCGCATCTTACCAATAGCAAATAATATATTTTTTATAGCATCCTCTCTTGCGTAGAACTTATCATTAACCTTCCAAGCATTATCAATTTTTGTTAATGTAACCGTATTATTTTGTTTATCGGCAATAAAAATTTTATCTATTGCATCTACATCTTTTACAACAAAATTACTTAACTCTTCTTTTAATGTAGACTTACTTTTATTAATTTTAAGAGGATAAAGTACATTCTCTTTAGGGACAAACTGTGCCGACACAATAAGAATTAATAAGATTAATAAGCTATATAATAAAATTCTATTTTTCATTTTAACAATGTTTAATGTTTAGATTGTGTATATTTTTTCTTTCTTATCCATAAATTTATTATTGCAAATAAGATAAGAAGCACCAAAGGTAGGATCAAATTCATCAATTGCCAATACAACTTGTGTCCATTTACTTTTGTGGTATCTAGCAATCGTATTTTATAATCTTTAGATCTCATATTAAGGATTCCCGAATCATCGCACAAATAATTAATCGCATTTATAAGAAATTCTTTATTTCCATAAATCTCACCTGTAAATTTATCTTTCTCTAGTGGCTGAGGTGTATAACCACGAGAAGAACGCTTTAATGCGTTTCTCATAATAGACGCATCGGAAATAACAATCATTTTTGAATCTTTTGATTTATCCATAAATTTAATCTCAGATAAACCAGCAAACTGGTCGGTTAAACGACCGGCAAAAACAGAATTAAACTGACCTTCTAAAAGGTAAGCTGTTGGGATATACTTTTTATTAAACTGTCTGGAATCAGGTTCATGATTAATAATATCTAAACCAACTCTAACAGGAGCATTTAATTTTTTAGAATGTCTAGAAGTAAATAATAAAGGAGTCCTTTTCAAAACACTTTTCTTTCCAATTGTATCTATCGAACTAGCAAATTCCATCTTAACTAGATTCAAGTTTTTAGTAATCGGATGATTAAAATTCGAGCTGGTTAATGGAAAAAACGGCCATGGATAAAGTTTATAGTCAGGATATTTAGATCCTATTTGCGAAACATCGATTGGAATCTTGCTACATTGAATATCCTCCAACAAATCGGCATTTACACGAACACCATAAGTAAACAATTGGTCTTCGAGGTTTACATCGTTTAGCATAGCCATAGTAAAGGACATATATGCTAAACTATCCATGCTTGCAGTTGTTCCGTTAAGCAACCACATCACTCGACCGCCATTCATAAGATATTGGTCGATAATATACTTATCTTTTTCCGAGAATTTTTTTCTTGGTCCTGCAATAATAATTGCTTTATACTTATTAAACACTGCCCACTTATCTCCATCTCGCTCTCTACGTTCGCTTAAAGCATAGATCTTTTCGTCGATAGCCACTCTTTCGATACTATAATAATCGCTTAATGTCTTCCCCAAATCCGCAGTCTCGGCTTTATTTAATTCGCCATGGCCCTCAATAAATGCAATCTTTTCAGGTTCTACCTTCGAAAGTTTTTTGATACTCGACATTAACGAGAACTCAATATCTTGAATAGCATTATTCAAATTCTGCTCAGCATTTAAGGTTGGATTATTCGTTAAAAAATCTAAGCTAACTTCGTTACCTTTATAATACGCAAATCCTCCCGTAAATACAGTGGTCTGTTTTAAGACACCTTCGTCGGAACGTTGCTGAATATTAGTCGGATTTAAACCTTTTTTGATTAATTCTTGGAATAGTTGATTTTTCTCTTTCTTCTCGTTACTTTCGTTAGGGTTGATAAATTCAAATGCAATATTATCGCCCCCAATAACTTTGAATTCATTGAGCATCTCACTCACATTTTTTCTTAACCGTTCTAATCCAGGAGGAAGCTCCTTACCATCTAAATAAATCTTAAAGAACACAATATCATCTAAATTGGATAAGGTTTCTTTAGAAATATCGGAAAGGGTATATCTTTTTTCAGAGGTTAAATCTATTCTTGTATAATAAATACTCGCGATATAATTTAGAATAGTCAGTAAAGCTATCAGTAAAAAGAAATGCGATATTGACTTATTTTTATATGATTTTATTGAATTCATCTTAACACTAAATAAAAGATTAATATTTTCTACTTTCTAATTTCATTTTTGTCAATGACACAAAAACAGTTATTACACTTAAAAAATAAACAACATCACGACTATCGATAACACCTCGGCTAATAGATCGATAATGTTCCGAAATACCTAGTGAAGAAATAAAATTTTCGATGCCTTTGAACCAACTTAAATATGCAATAGAATCGAATCCTATATAAATAAAATATGATAAGGCTAAGGAAATAATAAACGCAACAATTTGATTTTTTGTTAGTGATGAAGAAAAAATACCAATGGCAACGTAAACAGCAGCCAGAAAGAATAAACCAATAAACGAGCCCCAAAAAGCACCAACATCTATATTTCCGACCGGATTAGCCAAGTACCAAACCGAAATATAATAAATCAAAATGGGTAAGAGCGAAAAAATAACCAAACTTAAGGCAGCCAAATACTTAGCTAAAATAATTTGATACTCAGAAATGGGTTTGGTAAAAAGCAATTCTATAGTACCTGAATTTCGTTCGTCTGAAAACATACGCATACTTACTGCCGGAATTAAGAATAAAAATATCCAAGGGGCAAAATAAAACAAAGGTTCCAAAGTGGCATATCCATTATCTAAAATATTATATCCCCCCGGAAATACCCACAAAAACAATCCATTAGCAATTAGAAAAATACTAATTACTAAATAACCAATTAAGGAACTAAAAAAAGAATTGAGCTCCTTTTTAAATAGTGTAAACATAATCTAAAGTTCATTTTTTGCAAATTTAGTCTTAAATTGTGATAATAATAAACCAACTTTCAAAAATTAACTTTTTTAAACATCCTTTTAATAAGAAAATAAGCCCTACCAACAATATCCTATACGATTATTTACTTTTATTATTAAATAATTCAGAATTTTATATACATTTGAACTTACGTTAATATTAAAAACTATAAAATTCAAAAAAAATGAAAAAATTAGTATTAGGATTATTTGTAATTGCAGCCATGTCTGTAAATGCACAAATTGAACAAGGAAGTTTATTCTTTGGTGGAAGTCTTGGTTTTGGAACTACTAGTGGTTCTACAGATAACATTTCGTCTGGAACAACAACAAGTATAGACAATGCATCAACATTTAGGTTTCAGTTAATTCCACAAGCAGGTTATATGGTTACTGAAAATATTGGAGTCGGATTAGGTATTGGCTATAGCTTAAATAAAACAACAACTCCTAATGGAATTACGGGTGGTACTGATCCTTACGATCAAATTAGTAAATCTGGTGCTTTTGTAATTGCTCCTTTTGCAAGATATTATAAAGGTGTTAGCGACAAATTTTACTTATTTGGCGAGTTTGGTTTACCCATTATTATGGGAAGCACTTCTGATCTAAAATTAAATGATGATGGTGACGGAACTGTTGACAATGATGACGTTAATAAGTATTCTTCGTTCGGTATAGATTTATCTTTAGGAGTAGATTATTTTGTAACAGACAATATTGCTCTTGAGGCAGGAATCAACTTATTTGGAATGGATTACACTAGTACTAAATCAACTTACACTGATAAAGATGCTAAAAACGGTACTATTTCGCACGATTCTTCTTTTAATTTTGATTTTGATTCAAGCGACGTTTTTAACACTGGAAACATTTCTGTAGGAATTAAGATTTTCATGTAATAGCATCCAATAAGATTTACATAAGCATTCAATTTATTGGATGCTTTTTTTATGCCTTTTTTTGAAAAGTAAATTCTACTGTCGCACTTTTTTTGAATACCGAAGAAATAACATCTAAAAGAATAAACAAAGGTGTAAAGCCTATAAAAAGAAGTTTTTCTACAACTAAAACAAAAGGGCTTATCTGTTTTACATAAGCTTTATTCCCTTTTAAACTCTCAAATAAAAGTTCTCTTTTTTTATGAAATAAATTTAGCCAAGATTGAATAGCTCCGTAAGGATTTTGCTCTATCGAGAAATATTTTTCCTCTACAAGTTCATAACCTCTCTGTTTCATCAAGAGCTTAAAATCTTTTGGTGTAAAAAAGAACAAATGTCGAGGCGGATCTAAATGCAACCATTTACCTTTAAAAAACTGAGCTTGCCAACTATCAATATTCGGAAAAGAAATGACCAAATACGCTTTTGATTTTAAAATCTCATCAATAACACTTAAATATTCTTTGGGGTTCTTTAGGTGTTCGAACACATGAAACATTGTAATTACATCAAAATAATTATCCTCGAAATCGTCTGATTTTAATTCTCCGATTTGTAATTGAAGTGACTTTATTTTAGCTGCACGACCAGCAGAACCGCCTTCCATTTCTGTTCCAAAAATTTCAATATGACCAAATAATTGAACCTGTTCTAAAAACTGACCATTACCGCAACCAATATCTAAAACACGACCCATATTCTTTGACAGTGAGGCTACTTTTTTTGCTCTTTGTTTTCTGAAATAATTTAAACCCTCCTCTATAAAACCTTCAAACTTCTCATCATCTTCTGCCCCTCCATAATAAGAATCATCGTAAGCTTTTGCCAACAATTCTTCGGGAGGATTCGGGGTTAAAAAATATGCTAAACAATCTTTGCATTTAACCACTTCATAATGGTTATCAAAAATATCGAAAGTTGGATATTGAATGGAATAATCTTTTGACTTACAATATGGACAAATAGATTTCATTGAAGATAAGATTTAGGTTGAGGATAATACTAATATTAAGTTTGTTTTTGTACTGCCATTGTATCTATCAAATATTTCTTAAGTTTTAAATCTATAAATTGATTCATCAATTACAATCTTTTGTGAAGTAACCTCTTTTTTTTCTGATAAACAGATTGCATCTTTTTTCCTCATCGCAATGACATATTAATTATATATCTTAAAACTGGCTAATCCTTTTTTCTGCAAAAAATGCTTGATACTTGTTTTAATAACACCCCAACCATAAATAGAACTCCGTTTAAAATTAATAGACGAAGCACCTTCGAAATATTTTGTTGGGCAAGTTACTTCTGCAATTTCGTAGCCTGCATAAAATATCTGCGAAAGCATCTGATTATCAAAAACAAAATCGTCAGAATTAATATTATAATTTATATCCTTTAAAACCTCTTTCGTAAAAGCTCTATATCCCGTATGATATTCCGAAAGCTTCTCTCCTATTAATATATTCTGAAACAATGTTAATAATCGATTAGCGATATATTTATATTTTGGCATTCCTCCATTTAAAGCACCCTTTCCTAAAATCCGAGAGCCTAAAACAACGTGATATAAACCATTACTGAGCATATGAGACATTGCTGGTATTAGTTTAGGTGTATATTGATAATCTGGGTGAACCATAATAATAATATCAGCTCCTAGAGCCAAGGCCTTATTATAACAAGATTTCTGATTTGCCCCGTACCCTTTATTGGTTTCATGTTTAATAATATGTTTTATTCCAATCTGATGAGCAATTTCCGAAGTCCGATCACTACTTGCGTCATCCACTACAATAACTTCATCTACAATATCGAAAGGAATCTCTGCATACGTTTCTCGCAAAGTCGATTCTGCATTATATGCTGGCATAACCACTACTATTTTTTTTCCTTCGAGCATTTTATAAATTCCATTTTATGGGTGAAATATTTTTTGATCTAAGGTAATCATTGGTTTTAGAAAAAGGTTTAGTTCCAAAAAAACCACCTCTATTTGCCGATAAAGGAGAGGGATGAACTGATTTTATAATCAAATGTTTTGATGTATCGATAAATTTACTTTTACCTTGAGCATAATTTCCCCAAAGAATAAAAACAACATTTTCTTTTTCATCAGAAATTTTCTGAATAACAGCATCTGTAAAACGCTCCCAACCTTTTTTTTGATGAGACCCAGCCTCATGTGCACGGACGGTTAAAGTTGCATTAATTAACAAAACGCCTTCGTCTGCCCATTTTTGTAGATTTCCACTTTTAGGAGTCTCACACCCAATATCTGTTTTAAGTTCTTTAAAAATATTCACTAATGAAGGCGGAATACGAATGCCATCAGGAACAGAAAAGCAAAGTCCTTGCGCCTGTTCTTCGCCATGATAAGGATCTTGACCTAAAATAACAACTTTTACTTTATCAAAAGGCGTTTTATCGAATGCTGAAAAGATAAATTTACTTGGTGGATAAATAGTATATTTCTCCTTTTCAAAATTAAGAAATTGCTTCAATTGAGAAAAATATTCCGAGTTAATCTCTTCTAACAATACGCTTTCCCATGAAGTCTCTATTTGTAAATTTATCATTTTATTTGTTGAATGGAAGTTTCCGATTCTTTTAATTCCTCAGTATACATTTTCATAAACTCTTGCCAATTCTGCTTTTTATATTTTTCTTCGCCAAAAAACTCAAGAAGAGGTCTAAGTTCATCAGGAGCTCTATATCCCGGCACATTACTTAATAGCTGAAGCTTTTCGTTCAAATAAATCGTTGCAGGTATCCCTATCTGACGATTAGTTAATAGGATGGCCAAATCGTGAAAAGGATGTCCTATTCCTTTATTCACATAAGATATACCTCCAAATTTAATAATATCCTTGGTAGTTGGATCAAAATGTACAGCGTAAAAATGTTCGTTGATATATTCTGCAATTTTCGGGTCTGTAAAAGTCGTAGCCTCCATTACTTTCGATGTTACACTCCATCCAGTAAAAATATCTATTAATAGAGGTTTAGGCTCGTGCTCGGTCAATTTTTGAGCATCTTCGAAACTAACCCACTGAACTCGCCCTTCGCCATTTGGAATAGAATCATTAAAAGTATTATCAAAATTATTTTTAAAAGTATCGAACGGAGAAGATCGAAAGGCATTTTCGTTGAAATAAACCAAAAAAGGTTCAATTTTTTTTACATCCATATAACCAGGAAGTGCCTGAATCATTTCCCCTTTTTCATCGAGATAGGTAATAGTTGGATATGAAGGTCTATTATTGGTAAAAATATATGCCAACTCATGTGTAGGTTTTCTTCCTGTACCTTTATTTACATATTGCTTCCCCAAATACTCTAGAGTATCTAAAGTTTCGGCATTAAAACGAACAGGGTAAAAATATTGATTGATATAGGCTGCAATTTGCTGATTAGAAAATGTGTTTTTCGACATAACTTTACACCAACCACACCAATCCGTATAAATATCCATAAAAATCTTCTTCGGCTGCTCCTTTTGTTTCTTCAATGCCTCTGTAAGTGTCATCCACTCAACTAAATCTTTATGTTCTTCTGCTTTTTTTTGTTGACCAAAACTGTCTAACGGCAACAAAACAATTACAACTAATACTAGCTTTAATACTTTTAACATTTCATGTAAAACCTTTATAATTTAAACGATTTACAAATATAGACAAATTTATCTTTTTGATAAATCATAAATTTTATGCACTTTTGGAATTCGAAAAATACAAATAGAAAATATTAGATATGGAACAAATCAAAAAAACACTTAGAGATTCTGCAACAGCAAGATGGTCTGCTTTAGCAATCATTTCGATTACTATGTTTGCTGGATACTTCTTAACCGATGTAATGTCACCTTTAAAACCAATGCTAGAGGAAGAATTTGCTTGGTCTAGTACTAACTACGGATTATTTACAAGTTCTTATGGATGGTTTAATGTCTTTTTTGGGATGCTTATTGTTGGTGGAATTATCCTCGATAAAATGGGTATGCGTTTCACTGGTCTACTATCCTCGGGGATTATGGTACTTGGTGCTGGAATTAAATTTTGGGCCATATCAAATCCGACTTTACTAACTGACACTACTTTCGGAATACATACTCAAGTTTTTTGGGCATCTATTGGATTTGCCATTTTTGCAGTTGGTGTTGAAGTCTCAGGAATTACAGTTTCTAAAATAATTGTAAAATGGTTCAAGGGGAAAGAAATGGCCTTGGCTATGGGAATGCAAATGGCTATTGCACGTATGGGAACTTTATTAGCTATGGCCGCACCGGTTCCTCTAGCTACTTTCTTTGCCGATAAACATCCGCAATTAGTTAATGGCGAACTAGTCGAAAAAATGGGGCCTAGTATTTCGGCACCAATTGCCTTTGCATTAACACTTCTAGTCATAGGATTTATTTCCTTCTTTATTTATATGGCCATGGATAAAAAATTAGATGCTTCTATTGTCGACTCAGGAGAAACTGATAGCGATGAACCCTTCAAATTTTCAGATATCTTCTCAATTGTTAAAAATAAAGGTTTCTGGTTAATTGCAGTTCTTTGCGTATTATTCTATTCATCGGTCTTCCCATTTATCAAATATGCAGCCGATTTAATGGTTAATAAATATGGATTAAGCCAAAATGTTGCAGGATTAATTCCTTCTGCACTACCACTTGGAACATTATTCTTAACTCCAATTTTCGGTAGTATTTATGACAAAAAAGGTAAAGGAGCTACCATGATGATTATTGGAGCTGGACTAATTATTTTTGTTCATACCATATTCTCATTACCAATCTTAAATTACTGGTTTGTTGCACTTATATTAACAATGATATTAGGTGTCGCTTTATCTCTAGTGCCTTCAGCAATGTGGCCTTCAACTCCAAAAATTATTCCAGAGAATCAATTAGGAACTGCTTTTTCATTAATTTTTTGGATTCAGAATTGGGGATTAATGGGTATTCCATATTTAATTGGAGTCGTACTAGATAAATCAAATCCAGAAGTATTAGCAGCCAAAGCACAAATTGCTAATGGAGTAGAAGGGGTAACAGTACCTTTATACGATTACACTAATCCGATGTTGATTTTTGCAGGATTGGGTGTTCTTGCTCTATTTGTTGCATTCTTACTGAAAGCTGAAGATAAGAAAAAAGGTTATGGCTTACAGTTACCAAATATTAAAAGTTAATTCGATATTTCGATATAGAAAACGCTCAATCTATTATTTAGATTGAGCGTTTTTATTTATTGTAATGTCTAGTCCTGAAAGAAGTAAACAACAACAAGAAAAAAGTTTATATTACACTTTAATATATCCGACTCTTAGTTAGTTAGTCAATACTAAGTCGAATTCGGAAATAGATATCTCGTTTACATTCTCCCTAGACAAAACTATTTTTTAATATTTATAGTATCCAAACTACCTTAAATCATACGATTCTATTTCTTCCAATGTATCTGGATTTAAAACTCGAACATGAATATTATCACCATCGATATCGAATAGTACTAATGCATTTTGAGTTGAAAATCCTGAAGTATAGTCCGACCAAGGCATTTGCTCTTGTGCATAATATGGTGCTCCACAAGCTCCGTTATTAATTTGAAAAATACTTCTATTCAATTTTAGTTTATCTAAAGTCCAATTTTCAGGATAACGATTCATACTATCAGAAATCTTGGTTTTACAATAGTTGTGTTCATCACCAGTCAATACAGCCCTAACCTTTGAACTTTTATTGATGATTAAATCTAAATATTGGTCTCTTTGCTCAATCACACCTCTTTTCATAGGCTTACCTGCAATAATGGTTCTGTATTTATTATCACCACCATACCACATAGCATCGTGAGTATGACCACCATTTGGAAAAGGAGGCGTATGCTCTGTAATAAAAATATGATCAATTTTTAAATCTTTCTCAAATAAATTCAAAACCTTTTTCAGCCATTTTAATTGCCCATCCATTAGGTAACCATGCAATCCTCCAGATGTTTCGGGAACATCTCTTAAACTAGGACTGTAAAGATATTCTGAATTCAATACAACTACTGCAATATTATCGTAAGTATAATAATAAACATTTTCTTTATAAGTCGGAAAATCTTGCTTATCAGGGTCAGGATCGTAACTTTCTCCATCTTCGCTATCAGGACCATTTAACGGATGGGAGAATTGATTAGCAAAAGACGCCTCCATACTTTGAGTATCGAACGGAAATCGATCTACATGAACGCCATATTCCCCTTTAACAGGAAAATAGCGTTCCAAAACTTCGTGATTTCCCATCCCAAAATACATGGGCATATAAGATGCAAACGGAGAAATAACAGCCTTATAATTAGCAAACTGCAATTCTTCTAATTGCATATTTTCTGAATATCCATTAACCAAATCGCCCGTAAATTGCATAAAAACAGCATTCTGCTGCGAGGCCAAAGCCACCGATTTTTTTACAATATATGCATTTGTCCCCAATATATTTCTTTCTCCTCCACCAGCTCCAGAACGAGAATCACTAGCGTATGCGAAAGTAAACTTTGAGCGAGATCCCCTGATAGGTGCAGTTTTAAAACTAAATTTATAGATATTGTCTGAACAGGTAATTGAATATTGATATTCTGTATTATCTTCCAGACCTGTTAAATTAATCTCATGTTTTTGTTCTGGTTTTAACTCTTTTACTGTTTTTCCATTATATGATAAACTCGTCAATACATCAAAGTTTGTAGTATAAGAAGCGACAACTGAGCTATCTGTTAAAATAGATAATATTGGTCCTTCAATAATAGTTGGCAAGACCTCAAAGGCACTCGATTTTTTAAAAGCAATTTTCCCATCATAAAGAATCTTCCCATTAACATCAATAATACGATATGCTAAATCCCCTCTACCTTTTTTCTCCCAATCAATCATATCATATTTTCCACGCATTCTGAGCATATTAATACTTGCTTTTCCTTCATGAATATTAACTGGTTTCTTAAAATAAACAGGATGAATATATTTATAATCATCATAATTTAAAAAACCAAAATACATAGTTCCTGAGAATTCTTTATCGTTAAAATCAAAATCAAACCCTTCGTTAGTTCCTATTGGATTCCCCATCAAATTTGGAAGATTATAAAAGCTTGCCTCATTCCTGTCAAAATAATATTCGTCATTAATGTTAACGGCAAAACCTTGCTTTCCCATAAATTTGATATTGGTATAAACCGAAGGCACAATCTGTTGAGCTAAAATAACACTCGAAGCTAATACAAATATTATTGATACAATTTTTTTCATACTTAAATTACTTCTCAGATTCATCTTTAAACCAAGAACTATACATCAAATAGTTATTAGCTATTTTTTGTATCATTTCTTTCGACTGATTAGGCTCTATAGTTTTAATTCGTTTGGCTGGAACCCCTGCATAAATACTATTGGGTTCAACTATCGTACTATCAAGGATTAATGAATTAGCAGCAACAATAGAGTTTTCGCCAATAACAGCATGATCAAGTATGGTAGCACCCATTCCGACCAAAACATTATTTTCTATCTTGGCCCCATGAATAGTTACATTATGTCCTACAGAAACATTATCGCCAATCTCTACCGTAGATTTCTGGTAAAGGGTATGCAGTACAGAACCATCTTGAATATTAACCTTATTACCAATACGTATACTATTTACATCACCACGAATTACCGTATTAAACCATATACTACAATCATCGCCCATTATCACATCTCCAATAACGGTTGCATTTTCAGCTAAATAACAATTTTCACCAAATTGAGGGACGAATCCTCTAACTTCTTTTATTAACGCCATATTTTCTTTGATATAAAATCACATTTTTGTAATTTTGACAAAAATACGTTAAAATACACACTTAAAATCAGTTTCATGAAAAAACAGTACCTTATTAAAGTAGTCGTTGTACTTCTTTTTTTATCAAATATCGGCTTTGCTCAAACCGTTTACAAAAACTATATAGATGGGCAAGTATATTTTGCAATTAGTCATAAGCAATATATAGACTTAACAAAAAATCCAGAATTAAAAACCAATCTTAATCGACTCGATTATTTTAGCTTTTTAGCTCCCATTTTTGACAAATACAATGTCACAAGTATTAAACAAGTTTTTAATAATGCAAAATCGGAAAATATTCTTCGTATTATTAGAATCGATTTTTCACAAATAAACGAAGTAGAAGATTTAGTGTCTGATTTATCCCAAATAAAAGGTTTATATGATGTAGAAAAAGTTCCCTTACATCATCTTTTTGCAACAACAAACGACCCTTACAACGGAGATGTAGGAGGAGTTAATTGGAATTGGCCTTTGGACGTAGTTAACGCTTCTGGCGCATGGGATATATCTTTTGGTAATAATAGTATCGCTGTTGGAATTATTGATGGCGCTATTTTAGACACTCATGAAGATATTAACGACGCAGTTGTTCTTGCATACGATGGAGAAACACAAACAACTGGTAGTTCAGCACCTCCTTCAAACACTTACGAATGGTCTCACGGGACTCACTGTGCAGGATTAATTGGTGCAGAAACAAACAACAACACAGGAATAGCTTCTCTTGGCAGCGGCGTTAATTTATACACTGCAAAATGCGGCAGAAATTCTGATGGTGCTTTATATTACTTATCAGAAACCATGAATTGGATGATTGACCAACCCATTAAAGTTTTATCCTTATCGCTTGGAGGTCCTAGTTCAAGCGACAATGAACAAAATTGGTATACATACATGCGCAACACCAACGATGTTGTTATCCTTGCTGCAGCAGGAAATGGAGGTGATGATGGTATTGGTGATAATGAAGAAACATTCCCTGCAGCCTACGACAATGTTATTGCTGTCGCTTCTACAGATGAAGACGACTCTCAATCTAGCTTCTCTAATTATGGTAGTAGTTGGGTAGATATTGCTGCTCCGGGAGGTTCTTCTGCTCAAGGAGCTGGTTTATTAAGCAGTACAGCTTGTAACGCAACCGATGCATCTAGCGGAGTTGCCCCTTCCGATTATGGAATCTCTGGTCAATACAATATGATGTCTGGGACATCGATGGCAACACCTCTTGCAGCTGGACTTGTTGGTTTAATGAGAAGTTACAACCCTAGTCTTTCTGCATCAGAAATAGAAACTTGCTTATTCAACACTTGCGTAGATGTAGGAACTTTTATTGCTCATGGAAGAATAGACGCTCTAGCTGCGATGCAATGTGTTCAAAACTCGGACAATCTGAATGCTAATTTTAGTGCTGATAATACAAATATTATCGAAGGTCAATCTGTAAACTTCACAGATTTATCAACAGATGGAGGTACTGCAATTACAAGTTGGTCATGGTCTTTTCCTAACGGAAACCCTAGCTCGTATAATGGACAAAATCCACCAAGCATAAGCTATGCTAATGCAGGAGACTATAACGTAACATTAACAGTTAATAATGGGGCTTCCGATACAGAAACAAAAACTTCTTATATTCATGTGGCGGTTCCTTCTTATTGCCCATCTAGCGGAAGTACAACTTACGGAACTTCGATTACACTTGTGAATTTAAATACAATAAACAATTCTACAGGACAAACCAATCCATACGAAGATTACACATCTATATCAACAACTTTAGAAGTTGACGGAAACTATGATTTAACAGTAAACTTAAACACTGACGGAAACTATCAAGTATTTGGAAAAGTTTGGATTGACTGGAATCATGATTATGATTTTGATGATACAGGAGAAGAATATGCAATGGGAAATGCAGCTAACGAAGTTGATGGACCAACATCTAATTCTCCCCTATCGATAACGGTACCTTCAGGAGCATCTATTGGAGCTACAAGAATGAGAGTTTCTGCTAAGTACGAAGACCCCGACGTAACTGAAGGCTCTGCAACGTCTTGCGAAGAAG
Source organism: Bacteroidales bacterium (assembly GCA_027064025.1). Taxonomy (GTDB): domain Bacteria; phylum Bacteroidota; class Bacteroidia; order Bacteroidales; family JAFGXI01; genus JAFGXI01. The sequence continues at coordinate 1,100 of JAMOQL010000054.1, read as the reverse complement.
GTTACGATGGAGAGGTTGAAGATTATACAATTAACGTTACCACAAGTACCGTTTCTGTTTTAGAAGTTAATAAGGAGAAAATCAATATATTTCCAAACCCAAACAATGGAACTTTTACTATAACATTAAATAATGCCGATAAAACTAATATCAAAATTTATGATTTAAATGGTAAATTGGTTTTTGAAGATGTACAGAATGTAGCAAAAGAAAGGTATCAGTTATCTAAATTAATTTCAGGAGTTTATATCATTAAACTTATCTCAAAAAATGATATTTTCACAAAAAGAATAACTATTCAATAATCCTTAACAATAAACTATTAAGCCTCTTTATTTTCATAAAGGGGCTTTTTTTATCAATTTTATTCTTGTATAAAATTAAGAAATCAATATTAAATTTATCTTTACAAGATGAATAAAAACATTGCAAAAACACAATTATTAGACCTCTATAAGATTGCAATTTCCGATGGCATTATCGATAAAAACGAATACCGATTTATGCTTGATATTGGGAGAAATTATGGGCTCGAAGAAAATGAGATTTTAGATATCATCAATAAAAATATTGACTTCGAAATGCAAGAAGCTATTTCTTTCAACGAAAGAATGCAACACCTATTTCAAATGTTATTTCTTATGAAAATTGATGGAAAGGTAAAAGCTAGCGAAATTCAAACGCTCAAAAATATAGCCTTATACCTTGGGATAAATCTAAATATGACTGAAGAATTAATTAATATTATTCAAAAACACAAACAAAACAACGTTCCTGTTTCAGAAATGATTGAAATAGTTAAGTTACATTTAAACTAAAAGAAACAATTATGTCATTTAATAGCTTAGCAGATTTCATTTCGGTTTTGGAACAGAAGGATGAACTTATTAGAATTACTGAATTTGTCGATCCTGAATTAGAAATAACAGAGATAACAGATAGAATATCTAAGTCAAAAGATGGAGGCAAAGCCCTTTTGTTTGAAAATACAGGAAATAAATTTCCAATAATAATAAACGCCTTCGGCTCTCTAAAAAGAATGCAATTAGCAATTGGAGTTAATAATTTAGACGATGTCGGTAGCGAAATGGAATCCTTAT
>JAMOQL010000053.1 GCA_027064025.1 Bacteroidales bacterium | reverse complement strand
AGCATTAATATTAGGATAGGTTTCGTTATATTGGCTGTTTATTTCAGCTCCTAAATTTAAGGGTTTGCCCCAAGTCCCGTCAGGGAGTTTTACCGATCTATATATGTCTTGCCCTCCAAAACCACCAGGTTGATTACTGCAAAAATATAAAGTGTCGTTATTTTTAGTTAATGATCCAGAGGCTTCATTGTATTTAGTATTTACGGTTTCTTCGAGTTCACTTAATTCTTGGAATCGTTTACGTCCTTTATCGGTTAAAAAAATATCACCTTGAGTTCTCATCCAGTTCACATTAAGAATGAGGGTTCTTTCATCTTTCGAAAGACCGACAATAATTTCGTTTTCGTCGCTATTTACATCTTTTCCAATAGATTTCATTTTACTCCAATTGTTTTCTTCATCTGGGGTAAAATTCACAAAATAGACGTTGTTAATCAATTCTAGTAAATCGGCATCGTATTTTTTGTTAGAGGTGTAATAGAGTGTTTGTCCATCTTGAGTAATAAAAGGATTGTAATCGGAACGTTTTGTGTTAACACTTTTTCCGAGGTTTACAAAGGAGACATTAACAGGCTTTTTTATTAGAATTTCAGCAGTGGTAATTTGTTTTAATAATAACTCGGCTTCAGCTTTCTTATTTGTTTGTTTTTCGTTTTTATCTTTGTCGTTATTGTTAAAATCGGAATTTTTCAGAAAGTAATTAATAACTTGTTTTGCTTTTTCGTATTCTTGTGTATAAGTGTAGGCTATGCCTAATTCTAGGTTTGCATCTTTATAGTTAATATCATTTCCGATGACAGTTTCAAGGTATTTTTTTGCTTTTGTACGATCGGTATTTGCTCGTAAAATACACTTGCCATACATATAGTTTATTTCGTTATCAGTTTTGTTTTTTTTCCATACTTTTTTAAAGGATTTTAGAGCAAGATCAAACTGTAGATTGTCGTATGAGTCTAGTGCATCTCTTAATGTTTGAGCATTAGAAATAGTTGGGATTATACTTGAAAGAAGAATGATAATGACAAGGAAATGATTTTTGAAACGGATAGGGTGTATCATAGGATTATTTTTTACAAAAATATTAAAAAGGCTTAGATATACAATTATTATTCCACCAAGAAAGTATCTGTGTTTGAAATTAATAATAATGAATTTTTCAAACTGTTATTAATATATATTAGCTTTTATTTAGTGTGCTAAATTAGAATTAAGAATTTTACGTATCAATAGAATAAGAGTTGCTTTATTAATAATAAAATTAGATACGGACACCTAATATTGTAATATCGTCAGTCTGGCTGAAATGCTCACCTGTATTTGAATCAATGCCCAGTTGCCATGCACTTAGGAAATTATTAAGTTGATTCTTTTGTTCTTTGATGTCTAGTAAGGATGTTTGATAAAGAAATTTTGTGAAATTTTTGGATCCAATTTTCTTACCTTCTAATCCTCCAAATTGATCGATAGTCCCATCTGTAAACATATAAAAGGAGTCATTATTTTCTAATTGAAAACAGTGGTTGGTGAATTTTTCCATTTTGGGATACATAGAAATAGGCATTTTGTCAGCTTCGATAATATTTACTTTCTTTTCTTCTAATTGGTTTGCATTATTAATTATATATAAAGGTGTGTTTGCGCCAGAGAATTGAATTGTTTTTTTTGTTTTATTATAAATGATAAGTCCCAAATCCATACCATAATGTTGCTGAGGATTATCTGTTTTGTAATGTTGTAATGATTCAATAACTCTTTTTCTAACATCACCCATTATTTCTGCAGCATTAAATTGAGTTCTGTTGTTAACCATTTCTTTTAAAATAGCTATTCCCATAATACTTAAGAATGCTCCAGGAACTCCGTGTCCAGTACTGTCACCAACGGCAATAATAACTTCATCTTTGATTTGTCTGATCCAATAGAAATCTCCACTAACAATATCGAGTGGTTTATAAATTATAAAGCTTTTAGGAAGCGATTTTTTTATAGATTCTAAAGTAGGAAATGTAGTAGCTTGTATTTTTTTTGCATATTTAATACTGTCTACTTTATTATTGTAGGCTTCCGTTAAGCCTTTGTTCATTTCTTCTAAATCTGCCTTTTGTTCTTCAAGGTATTTGTTTTGTTTTTCTATTTGGGTTGTTTTCTTGGTTAATAATTCTTTTGCTTTAACTTTATTTTTATAATCTTTATAAATGAAAAAACTTAATAAAATTATTAATATTATAATAATAATTAGCCAATTACGCCAAGTTTTATTTTGTTTTATTTCTAATTGATAGAGTATAGATTGTTGAATCATTTTTACAGAATCTTCGAAATTTTTATGTTTGTATTTGAAAGCTTCTGTATTGGTAATTAAGGACTTTAGGTGACTTTCTCTTAAAATACTATCGTTAATGTGCATATATATTTCGTAGTATTTTAGGGCGTCTTCGAAATTATTTTGATTTTTATAAATACTACTTAATAAATTAGATGCTCTATTTTGATATTCAACATTATTATTCTTAATAGATAATTTATAAGCAAGATTACCATATTCTAAAGCCTTAGGGTAGTTACTCATTGTTCGGTAAGTTCTACAATAATGAATATAGGTTAAAATTAGCTTGTTTGGATTGTTTTGTTTTTTGGAAATATTTTCTGCTTCTTGTTCTGTTTTTAAGGCTTTTTCAAATTCTCCAAAGTTGGTGTATATCTCGCTTAAGTTATTTAATGTTACAAGTTGCCCTGTATAGTCTTTTAATTCTTTTTTTATTTCTAAAGACAGTTTATAATACTTAATTCCAATTTGAATAATACTATCCTTTTGTTTTTTTTTATATTGTTCTGCCATAGAAGAATAGGAAGATGCAAGCGAATTTAGACAAAATGCAAGTTTTTTTTTTGAATCTGTATTTTTTAGTAAATCTAAGGCTTTTTGTGTATTGTTAATAGAGTTTTCGAAATCATTTTCATTGTAAAACATTCTGCCAATATTAAAATAGGTAGCAGATACTCCAAGCTTGTTATTCTTTTTTTCGTATATTTCTCTCGATTTAATATAATTATTATATGCCCCTTGAATATCTTTTGTTTTTATTAATACATTGGCATAATTAGAAAAAAAATGTGCGGTTTCTATATTATTGTTATTTATAAAAGGAGTAGCTTCTTCATAGATTTTCATCGCTGCAACAAAATTATTGGTTCGCCGATAATATATTAGTAAATTACTGTACGATCTTAATCTAATTAGATTGTATTCTTTATCTAAAGTAGAATCACTGCCGTATTTATGCTCTTTACATTTCTTGATGACTTGATTAGTAAGAAATATTGACGAATCAATGTTGTCGTGATTAATTAAAAATGAATAACGAATAAGTGTCTTTAAGTAACTGGTGTCAATTTTAGTTGTATTTAGAATATTTGTTAAAGAATCTAATTGACTAGAATAAGTATTAAAGATAATTGTAAAGAATAATAAAATGAGAGTGATTTTGTTTTTCATTTTTTGGATAAAAAAGTTCTATAAAGATAATAAAAATCTATTTAAGAAACAAAGATAAGTATATTTACGTATGTATATATTGTAACTTGATGTTTTACAAAAATATTTGTATATTTATATGATGAAAATTATAGAATCGCCCAGAGATGCAATGCAGGGAATAACTCGTTTTATTCCAACAGAAACCAAAATAGATTATCTAAATGCTTTATTAAAGATTGGTTATGATACTCTAGATTTTGGAAGTTTTGTGTCGCCAAGGGCAATTCCGCAATTGAAAGATACTGCTGAGGTCTTGGAAGGTTTAGATTTATCAAAAACTGATACTAAACTTTTGGCTATTGTTGCCAATACAATTGGAGGGGAAATAGCAGCTTCTTATTCTAAAATATCATATTTAGGTTTCCCTTTTTCGATTTCTCCTACATTCTTAAAAAACAATATTAATTCTACCATTGCTCGCTCTATTGTTACCACGAATAAATTATTAAATATTTGCGATAAAAATTCGAAGACTTTAGTTGTATATATTTCAATGGCTTTTGGTAATCCCTATGGAGATAAGTGGAGTGTAGAATTTGTTGAGGAATGGGTAGATATTTTGAGTAAATTAGGGGTTAAAATAATTGCTTTGTCAGATACAACAGGAGAATCTACAGCTGATACGATTCACTCTGTTTTTTCTGATTTAATACCAAAGTATCCAGACGTAGAATTTGGGTTTCATTTACATACAACTCAAGAAATGTGGTTTGAACGAGTTAATGCCGCACATGCGGCGGGTTGTAGGCGTTTTGATACCGTAATAAATGGTATTGGAGGATGTCCAATGTCTGGTAAAGAGCTGTTAGGTAATCTTAAAACATCTAATTTTTTGTCTTTTTTAGAGCAACAAGATTGTAATCTTAAAATTGATAAAGAGGCGTTTAATTTAGCATATACAAAAGCAATATCTGTTTTCCCAAATTTTGATTTTAAAAAGAATATCTTTGTAAAGGATATAAATAAAACTAATGATTAAGATTACAGAGTGCCCAAGAGATGCCATGCAGGGGATAGAAGAGTTTATCCCTACCAAAGATAAAATTTGTTATATACAATCTTTGTTAGAAATAGGGTTTGATATTTTAGATTTTGGGAGTTTTGTTTCTGCAAAAGCGATTCCTCAATTAAAAGATACAGCACAAGTACTTGACGCATTGGATTTGAGTAAAACTAATACTAAATTATTGGCTATCGTTGCTAGTGAATCTGGAGGGGATAGAGCTGTCGTTTTTGAGCAAATTAGTTACCTAGGATTTCCCTTTTCAATATCGGAGACTTTCCTTAAGAAGAATATTAATTCTAATTTCAACAAGGTTATTCGCACAACAGAGCATCTCCAAAACGTTTGTGAGCAAAAGAATAAAGAATTACTTCAATATATTTCTATGGCTTTTGGCAATCCGTATGGCGATAAATGGTCTAAGGATATCTTGTTTGAATGGATAGAACGACTTTCCAATATGGGAATTCGAAAAATTTCGCTTTCCGATATTACTGCTGAAGCTACTCCTGAAAATGTTTTTGAAATTTATCATTATATTATTAAACAATTCCCAAATATAGAATTTGGATTACATTTACATACTTCAGTGAACAATTGGAAACCCTTAGTTAATGCAGCCTATATTGGTGGTTGTAGAGGATTCGATACTGTTTTGAATGGAATGGGAGGTTGCCCTATGTCTGGTAAAGAACTTTTGCAGAACCTTAGTACGTACGACTTACTTAGTTATTTATCAGAAAATGAGATTGCTCATCATATTTTGTTAAAACAGCTCAATCATTCGTTAAATATTGCAAATCAAATCTTTCCTCAGTAATTTTATTTTTAATATAATTGTTAGACTTTCGTTAAAAGTTAATATGTATTTTTGATAAACTCATCAATTTACTCTTTTATGAATATTTCGAAAACTATCATCAATTATATTGACACAAATCCCAGTAAAAAAACAATTTATACAATTAATGTTGCTGTATTGATGGGTTTAGTTGGGGTATTCATATATTTTCTAATGCTATCCTACAGTATTTTTTTTAAAAGTACAGTCGATTTTACAGATTCTTATAGATCCCTTTTTATTCCCTTATTATCATTAGTAACACTTTTTTTATTAAAATTTAGATTGTTTGGATTTTCTAAGTTTTTGTATATTCTAGGGGCAATGTTTGTTTTTTCTTTTTATCCTTTATTTTGGGGACGATTATCAAAAGAAATATTATTACTGACACCTATCTTTATTATTATATTGTCTGCTGTTTCTCAAATTATTTTTTGTCATAAAAAAGAAAGACTTTGGTATTATTTAACATTAGCAATATTATTCTCGATACTTATTTTTTTCTATGATTTTTTAAAATATTTTTATTTAGAAATAGCCATAAGACAGTTGGCTAAAGCCGATTTCTTTGTACTAAGAATATTGTATATATTAGCTTTCTTTACGATAAATATGATTATACGGTTTACAAATAAATTAAATGAGAAAATTCAACTAAATTTAGATAAAAGTAACCATGAGTTGGAAAAAAGTCGATCTAATTTATTAAATCAAAATATTCAATTAAAACAATTTCAGAATGAAATCCTAAATCAAAACGAAGAATTAAAAGCATTTACAGAAGAGCTTCAAGCTAAGAATGAACTCATAGAATTAAAAAACCAAAATCTAAATATCAATTATTTATATACGGCAGAATTGAAAGAAATTCTTAAAAATGATAATAAATTGTTTCTAGACTCTATGTCTAATTTTGTTTGTGATAGGTCTATTACACATGTGTCCTCAAATTTATTTTGGGTCAAAGAAAGTAATGATAATTTATATTTTATCCTTGTAGATGTAAAAGGCAAATTGGGTACTAGCTCAATTTTAAGTGTATTAATAATTAAGTTATTAAATGTAATTGTTAAAGAAAAAATGAGTCTTTCAGCAATCTTAGATGCACTTTATACAAAGATTAGAATTATTCATCAGAAATCATCAATAATTAGTTCAAAGCCAGAAGATATATTAGAAATTACACTCTGTAATCTTAATAAAAAGAAGAAAGAATTAAAGGTTTTAACAGTAAATCAAAAGTTACTTTTAAAGCAAGCTGATGATTTTATTGATATAAAATCTAAATTAATATCTTCAGAAAATAATCTTCCAAAATATTCTGAGGAGAAAATTCTTTTAACCAAGGATTCTATTACCTATTTATTTACAAATTCGTGTTTCAATCAGATGGGTAAAGGAGGTTTGAGGAAATTAACTTATACAAGGTTTAGGCAACTGATAAAAGAAAATAAAGATTTCTCATTAAGTCAACAAGAAGATAATATTAAAACTTATATGGACAAATGGAGAGGGGATGAGAAACAATCTGAAAATATGAAATTAATAGCGCTTAAGTTATATTAATTTTTTCTAAAAAAAATATTCACTGATACCTGTGTCGAATCAGTGAGTTAGTTCTCTTTATCATTATTCGATTCTGTTTAAAAGGGTATATATTTTGGTTTATGATAATTACTAGTTATCAAAATTAAGGTCTATTTTTATATTTTTGTATAAAATAGTCATATGAGAAATATTCCATTATATTTAAAAATATTTATTGCGCTTTTTTTAGGGATTCTTTTAGGATTAATTTCTGTAAAGACTGGTTTAAACTCTTTTGTGCTTGATTGGATTAAGCCTTGGGGTGAAGTATTTATGCGATTATTAAAAATGATAGCTGTCCCTCTAATTATTGTTTCTCTAACCAAAGGAATTGCAAATTTAGAGGATATTTCAAGTTTGTCTCGAATGGGGCTTCGAACCATTTCATTATATATAGCATCAACAATATTGGCTATTTCTATAGGTTTAGTTTTAGTAAATATTATTCATCCAGGAAATTATTTTTCAGATGAAAGTAGAGAAAATTTACTTGGAATATATTCTACTGATGCAAATGTGAAAAAAGATTTAGCTATTTCGCAAAAGAATAAAGGTCCGTTAGATTTTGTTGTTAATCTGGTTCCGAATAATATTATCGAAGCATCGAGCTCAAATAGAAATATGTTGCAACTTATTTTCTTTACCATCTTATTTGGGGTTGCCATTATCATGTTGCCTAGAGAAAAAACGAGACGATTAAGAGTTTTAATAGATGAATTGAACGATGTTATCCTTAAAATTATCGATTTTATTATGAAATTTAGTCCCTTAGGCGTTTTTGCACTAATGGCGGGAATAATTGTTGATGTTGCAGGAAATGATATCGAAAAAACCTATCAGTTATTTACAGCTTTAGCTTGGTATTCTTTAACTGTAATTATTGGTTTATTTATTTTATTAATAATTATTTATCCTTTACTAATTAGTTTAATTACAGATATTAAATATAAGGATTTTTTGAAAGGGATTTTACCGGCACAACTATTAGGTTTTTCGACAAGCTCAAGCGCAGCTACACTGCCCGTTACAATGGAGTGTGCAGAAAATAATTTAAGAATAAATAATAAGGTTTCTAGCTTTGTCCTTCCAATAGGTGCAACAATCAATATGGATGGAACAAGCTTATATCAGGCTGTTGCTGCGGTTTTTATTGCCGAAGCTTTTGGGTACGATTTATCGTTTACTCAACAGTTAATAATTGTGTTAACCGCCACATTAGCATCAATAGGCTCTGCAGCTGTACCCGGTGCTGGTATTGTGATGTTGGTTATTGTTCTAGAATCTATTGGAATTCCAAGTGTTGGTGTAGCTCTAGTTTTTGCAACAGATAGACCTTTAGATATGCTGCGAACAGCCACGAATATTACGGGTGATTTAACAGTCGCTAGTCTTATTTCAAAGTTTGAGAAGAAAAAGTAGTTTATTTATTGACTAATTTTTTTAAGAATAGCTTCCGTTAATGTATTGGTATTGTAATCCTTTTTAAGGATATCGAAAGGAATAACAAAATGACAGCCTTTAGAATATTGGTCGCACCCATAAGCTGTTTTTCCTTTTATGATAATTCCTTTTCCACATTTTGGGCAGCTTAGACTTTTCTTTTTAATATCAGATTTTTCTAGTGTAATATTTTGTTCAGAATTCAGAATTAGTTTTCCGCTAACTTTTTTGTCATTTTGAACAAACCCTTTTATTATTCCTGTTTTGCCTTTCTCTATTAAAGTAAATATTTGCTTCTCTGTTAGTTTTTTATCGAGAAATATAAAATCTACTTTAAATCCACAGTCTTTAAACCGATTACAGCCGTAGGCTGTTTTTCCTTTAATTATCTGACCTTCTTTACATTTAGGGCAAGCTAAAGTTTTAATCTCATTCTTGACCTTAGTTTTAACCTGATCTTTTTTATCTTCTTCAATATGTATGCTTGTAACTTTTTCATTTTTAACTTGTTGAACTAGTTCAGAGAGCATTACTTTCATTTCGTCAATAAATTTTTTGGCTTCGTATTCCCCATTTTCTATTTGGCGAAGTTTTTTTTCCCATTGGCCCGTTAGCTCTACAGATTTTAGGATATCGACTTTAATACTATCGATAAGCTGTAAACCAGTTAGGGTTGGAATTAAGTTTTTACGTTTACGGACAATATATTTTCTGCGAAAAAGTGTTTCTATAATGTTGGCTCGGGTAGAAGGACGTCCAATTCCATTTTCCTTCATTAGTTCTTGTAAGTCTTCGTCTTCGACATGTTTGCCTGCAGTTTCCATTGCTCTAAGCAAAGTTGCTTCGGTATAATTTTTTGGAGGACTGGTTTGTTTTTCGAGTAAATCTGGGAAATGTTTCCCTTTTTCACCTTTAACAAACTCAGGCATTATTTGAGATTTAGAATCTCCTTTTTCGTTGGACTTTTTGGGATACAAAACACGCCAACCGTTTTCGATAATAATTTTACCTGTGGCTTTAAACTGATGTGTATCTACTTTTCCCAATACAGTTGTGTTCGAAACAATACAGTCGTCGTGAAAGTTGGCAATAAATCGTCGTGCAATAAGATCGTAAACTTGTTTTTCTTCTTTTCGCAAAGCGTTTGGGTATTCTCCTGTAGGAATAATAGCGTGGTGATCGGTAACTTTTTTATCGTTAAAAACCTTCTTCGGTTTTTTAATTTTATTTTTTAATATTCCCTCTGTAAAATTTGAATAAGGTTTTAATTTCTCCATTATACCCTTAATCTTAGGATACATATCGTTAGGCAAGTAGGTCGTATCTACTCTAGGATAGGTTACTAATTTTTTCTCGTAAAGGTTTTGGATTATCTTTAAAGTTTGATCTGCTGTAAAGTCGAGACTTTTATTACATTCTACCTGTAAAGAAGTTAAATCGAATAGGCTAGGAGCAGTTTCTTTGCCTTTTTTCTTTTCGAAAGAAATAATTTCAAATTCATTTTCTTTAATAACTTGAGCAATTTTATTAGCTTCCTCTATATCGGTAAATCTACCTTTTGTAGAATTGAAAATAACTTCTCTGTATTTTGTTTTTATTTCCCAGAAAGGAGTAGATACAAAATTTTCAATCTCTCTAAAACGATTTACAATTAGTGCTAAGGTAGGTGTTTGCACTCTGCCGATAGATAAAACGCCTTTATTATTGGCATATTTAAGCGTGTAAAGTCGAGTTCCATTCATTCCCAAAAGCCAATCGCCAATCGCTCTTGCATTTCCTGCAGAATAGAGTAAATTAAATTCGTCGCCATCTTTCAGATTGGCAAATCCTTCTTTTATGGCTTCATCTGTTAAAGAAGAAATCCAAAGGCGTTTAACTGGAATTTTGCATTTTGCTTTATGCAGAACCCATCGTTGTATAACTTCACCTTCAATTCCTGCATCACCACAGTTTATAACTTCTTTACTTTTAGATATTAAAGATTCTATAGTGTTAAACTGTTTTTTGATTCCAGAATCGTCGATAACTTTTATTCCAAAGCTTTGTGGAATCATAGGAAGAGATTGTAGTTTCCACCATTTCCATGCTTTAGTGTAATCGTCTGGTGTTTTTAGGGTACACAGGTGTCCAAAGGTCCAACTTACGTAATAACCATTGCCCTCGAAGTAACCATCTTTGCGAGAATTGGCTCCAAGTATTTTTGCTATTTCTTTACCTACGCTAGGCTTTTCTGCTATACAAAGTTTCAAATTGCAGTTTTTATTTGAATGAAATATAAAAATAACGATTGCTGTCAGCTTTACAAAATAATTATTGAATCAGAAATTGATTTCTTATTAACAATTGTTCTTAGAAATTCTCAAAAACAGATTTCGCATAATACAATTATTAAGTATTTAGATTTTCTAACTCAATCTTACATTTTATATGTAGCTCCTCGATATGATATAAGAGGTAAAGAATTATTGACAACCAATGAAAAATACTATGTTGTAGATTTAGGATTAAGAAATATTATAGCAACCAATAAATACGATACTGATTTATGTCATAAATTGGAAAATATCGTTTATTTTGAGCTATTTAGACGAGGAGGTAAAGTATATGTAGGCAAGCACAATGATAAAGAAATTGATTTTGTCGTGCAAAAATCAAATAATGAAAGAGAATATTATCAAGTAGCGTTTACTGTTAATGACGAAAAAACATTTAAAAGAGAGATTTCGGCATTTGAGAAAATTAATGATAATTACCCTAAATATCTCTTAACACTTGATTATGATAATGCAAATATAGATGGAATTCAAAAACTAAATGTTATAGATTGGTTATTACAGTAAACAAAAAAATAAGATAAATATCAACATTATCGAACCTGTAAATTATTGCTAATAAAACAACAAATAAGAATAGGAAATCAAGCTATAAAATAAAAGCCTCTCATTTTGAGAGGCTTTTGCTATTTGTGGAGCTGCGGGGAGTCGAACCCCGGTCCAAACAAGTGACTAAAAAGCTTTCTACATGCATAGAAAATTCTTAGTTTTCGAATAAAGGCCGGCAATTTTCAACCAATCCTTTACCTTATCCTCTTAATTTCGCAATAAGATCAAGGCAGTTCCTAAAGCTAGTTCATCTTTATGAGCATCTCGTATACGACGAGGTTACAAACAGTGTCCCCTTCGAGAGATGTCTTGTCCAAAGATCTAATCTAAGGATAAAGCTAAATCTACTAAACTTCGATTAAGCAGCAAGAGCAAAATTATTTTCGCCAATTAAAAGTGTCGAAACTCAGTTTTACGGGTTTTGTTTCCTTGCCCGACATGCTTACTTCCCCATCATCCTTGCTGTCAAATCCATGTCAGCCCCCTAATAGAAAAGAAAACCGTATACAGAAAAAATCTAAATACGGAACTGCAAAATTACAAATATAATTGTGAATATGTCTATTTTTCTATACTTTTATATGTTTTTTTAATATAAATTATGAGTGAAATGGAAAAAATTAAAGTAGCGGTCTTAAGAGAGACTAAAAATCCACCTGACAGACGAGTAGTTGTTAGCCCTGCAGAAGCTAAATTAATGACAGAAAGATTTACAAATATTGATTTAGTAATACAAACGTCGGAAAATAGGTGTTTTTTAGATCAAGAATATAAAGATTTAGGTTTAACTTTAGTTGATGATGTTTCTGATTGTGATATTTTGATGGGCGTAAAGGAAGTTGCTAAAAGCAAATTGATTCCAAACAAAAAATACTTATTCTTTTCTCACACAGCAAAGGAACAAGACTATAATAGACCATTATTACAAAAAATAATTGATAGTAAAATTCAAATTATTGACCACGAATATTTAACAGATGAAAACGGCATGCGTCTTGTCGCATTCGGACGTTGGGCTGGCTTAGTTGGTGCTTATAATGGACTTTTAGCTTACGGAAATAAAACAAAGCATTTTTCAATTAAAAAGGCAAATCAATGCCATGATCTAGAAGAACTTGAAAAAGAAATAAATAAAGTAAATTTAGAACCACTCAAAATCCTAATTACTGGAGGAGGTCGTGTCGCACATGGAGCAATGGAAGTATTAGAATTAGTAAAAGATATAGAAAAAGTTACTGCACAACAGTTTCTTACCAAAGAATTTGACCACCCTGTATATTGCCAAATAGACCCTTGGGATTATTTAGAACGTAAAGATGGTTTACCTTTTGACTTTAAATATTTTATTAAGCACCCGGACAAGCACACGTCTACATTTAAGCCTTACACAAAGGTTACCGATATGTTTATAGCTTGCCATTTCTGGGATGAAAAATCTCCTGTTTTTATGACCAAAGAAGACATGAAAGAAGATGATTTTAAGATTAGTTTAATTGCCGATGTTAGTTGTGACATAGACGGCCCTATCCCATCTACAGTTCGTCCGTCAACAATTGCAGACCCTATTTACGGTTATTGTCCAGAAACAGGAGAAGAAGTTGACTCCTCCAATCCAAAAGCACTTACTGTAATGGCTGTTGACAATTTGCCTGGCGAATTACCAAGAAATGCTTCAGTAGATTTTGGACAAGGATTAATCGACAAAGTTTTTCCTTCACTTTTTGGTGAAGATTCACAAGGTATTATTCATAGAGCATCTATTACAACTTTAGAAGGAAAATTAAACGACCCATTTTTATATTTAGAAGATTTTCTTGCTGGAAAATAATCAACAAAAACACAAAATATTATGCTTAATAAAAAAGTAGAAAACTATTTAAACAGACAAATCGAAAGAGAAGAATACTCTTCGAATCTATATTTATCGATGGCTGTTTGGGCAGAAACATCGGGTTTTTCCGGAATTGCAAAATGGTTTTACGCACAGTCCGACGAAGAACGTCAGCATATGCTACAATTTGTTAAATACATTAACGACAGAGGAGGAAAAGCAATAATTGGTGCTGTTAAACAACCACCAGCAGATTTTAAAGACATTCATAAAACCTTCGATCAAGTTCTTAAACACGAACAATTTATTTCTAACTCGATAAACGAAGTTGTTGGAATATGTATCGAAGAAAAAGATTTTACAACACAAAATTGGATTCAATTCTTTGTAACAGAACAAATTGAAGAAGAAGCTGCGGTTCAGAACATTATCGACAAACTAAAATTAGTTGGCGATAATAATATGTATATGTTCGATAGAGATATTTTGAGTATGCGAACAGAATAAACACTCTATAACAAGAAATTTAAAGCCAGGCTATTTTTAGTTTGGCTTTTTTGCCCAGGATAGTGTCGAAAAATGCCTATTACGAAGATTCTGATTTCTTGTATCAATTTGGTGCAGATGATGTAATTCCCGTAGAATTTAAGACTTTTTTATAGATTATTAGTTTTCGTCATGTTTTTTTCTCTTTTTATCATCGATTTTTGTCAATTGGTAACTTTTATTTATTTGTGAACAACCTTTTTAAGTGTTTGAACGTCTAACTTTTAGAAATTAATTAAAAATATAAAAATGAAAGCAATAATAATTAGAAAATATGTCCTACCCATTTTAACCTTGATAGGTTTTGGTTTGTTAGGTTTATTAGCAGTTGTTGTTTTTATGTATTAACAAGTTTTCACACAGTGCTATATATTCGGTAATGTTAAAGGTGCTTTCGGGCACCTTTTTCTATTGTAAAATATTTTGTTATTATAAACGATCCTAAAATAAATATGTAATTCTCTCAATTAATTTACTGAGAGTCTTAATTTCTGTAAAATTAGCTGACAATTGTTATTTGTCTAATTCAATTACTCGTTTATCTTTGTGCTCTAAAATTAAAATTATTATAGATGGAAGATAATATGATTAAAACAGGAGGAGAATTTCTTGTAAAAGAAACAGAGGCAAATAATGTTTTTATACCTGAAGAATTCGACGAAGAACAACAGATGATTCTACAAACTTGTTATGATTTTTTAGAAGCTGAAGTTATTCCTAATCTAGATAAGATTGATAATAAGGAAGATAATATAATGAGAACGTTATTGTCTAAAGCTGGTGAATTAGGCCTTTTAGGGGTAGCTGTTCCTGAAGAATATGAAGGATTCAATCAATCTTTTTTAACTACAATGTATGCCAATGAAGCTATTGGTTCTTCGTTTTCGTTTGCCGTAGCTTATATGGCACATACAGGAATTGGAACTTTACCCATGTTGTATTATGGTAGTGAAGATTTAAAATCGAGATATATTCCTCAAATGGCTAGTGGTGAAAAAGCTGCAGCTTATTGTTTAACTGAGCCAAATGCAGGTTCGGATGCCAATTCTGGAGCATCTAAAGCAACTTTGTCAGAAGATGGTAAACATTATATTTTGAATGGTCAAAAAATGTGGATTACTAACGGTGGATTTGCAGATGTGATGACTGTTTTTGCTAAAATAGATAACGATAGAGTTCTTTCGGCATTTATTGTAGAGAGCGATTGGGAGGGTGTAACCGTAAACCCAGAAGAACACAAAATGGGAATTAAAGGTTCATCAACAACTCAATTATTTTTTAGTGATGTAAAAGTTCCTGTAGAGAATCTTTTAGGAAAAAGAGGAGAGGGATTCCGTATTGCTTTGAATATATTGCATATTGGGAGAATTAAATTAGCCGCTAATTCATTAGGTTCTGCCAAAAGAACGATTAATTATGCTGTAAACTATGCTAACGAAAGAAAACAATTTGGAAAGCAAATTTCAAGTTTTGGAGCTATTCAGCATAAATTAGGTGAGCAAGTGATTAGAACTTTTGCTGCCGAATCTGCTATTTATAGAGCAAGTAAGAATATTGATAATTCAATTGCCGAATACGAAACGGAAGGCTTAGCTCATGGAGCAGCTCATATCGCAGGTTCAGCCCAATATGCTGTTGAATGTGCTTTATTGAAAGTATATGGTTCTGAAATGTTAGACTTTGTTGTTGATGAGGCCGTTCAAATATATGGAGGAATGGGTTTTTCGGCAGATATGCCTGTAGATAGAGCATATAGAGATTCTCGTATTAATAGAATTTTTGAGGGAACCAATGAGATTAATCGCTTAATTGTAATCGATACAGCTATTAAAGATGCTCAGAAAGGTAAGTATGATTTATTTGGACCTGCTGAGGCTGTAATGTCAGAAATTGAGAAATTACAAGTAACTCTTGATGGTACTGAGGATTATTATACAGAAAAGAAGACGTATATTAAAAACTTCAAGAAAGCTGTATTAATGACGATTCATTCAATGACCAATACCTTGAAGCGTAAATTAGCTTTTGAGCAAGAAACGATGATGAATGTTTCGGATATGATGATTCAGCTTTATGTTGCAGAGTCTACTTTGCTTAGAGTTGAGAAATTAGAATCTATGAAAGGAGCTGATGCAATTGCTTTACAAAAAGAAATTTTAGATGTTGTTATTTATGATGCAGCAGCTAAAATTAATAAATCGGGTAAAGATGCTATCTATGCTTTTGCTGAAGATAATATTGATAAGTTAGTATCTGCATTAAATCATTTTACAGATGTTAAAGGGGTGAATTCGAAAGATGCAAGAAGAAAAGTTGCAGCTCACTTAATCGAAGAAAATAAATATAAGTTCTAACTAGCGCTGCTAGATTTTATTAAATAGTCTCAATGCTGTTTTGTGTTGGGACTATTTTTTGAGATTTGTATTCTACAAATAAAATAGGCTATCAATTAAATGACAGCCTATTTTTATATAAAAAACGCAAGGCGTTTATTTTTTTGGAGCATTCTTTAAGGTTTCTTTTAAGAAATCCCAGAATTTACCAACAGTTTCAATGTTTACTTTTTCGTCTGGAGAGTGAGGAAAGCGGATGGTAGGACCAAAAGAAATCATATCCCAATTAGGATAAATCCCACCTAACAAACCACATTCTAAACCAGCATGAATAGCCTTAATATCTGGTGTCTTTCCAAACTGAGTTTCGTAACCCTTAATCATAGTTGCCAAAATAGCTGAATCGGGATTTGGTTTCCAACCAGGATATTCGCCTTCGAAAACAGATGTTCCTCCTGCTAGTTCGCATGCAGAAGCCATCATTTCTGTTAATTCGATTTTTGCAGAATCTACCGAACTTCTCAATAAACAAGCAATTAGTGTAGTTCCTTTCTCCGATTTAACAATGGCCATATTTGTAGAAGTCTCTGTTAAACCTTCCATTTCGTTACTCATACGCATTACCCCATTAGGAATGGTGTAAATTAAATTAGTCAAAGCTATTTGCGAATCCATGGTAAATACTTCCGATTCTGTATCTATGCTTTCTGCAATAATCTCTAATTCAGGATCTACGGCTTTTATTTCGTTACCGATAATAGCTTGTTTTTCTTTTAAGAAATCAGCAAAAGCTTGTGATTTGTCCGAAGGAACAGAAACTAAAGCAAACGACTCTCTTGGAATAGCATTTCTTAAACTACCGCCATCTACAGATGTCATTCTTAAATTGAATAATTTTGTAGCTTCTTTTATCACTCTAAATAAGATTTTGTTTGAGTTTCCACGACCTAAAATAATATCCATTCCAGAGTGACCGCCTTTAAGACCTTTTACAATTAGTTTGAAACTCGAATAATTGGCAGGAGTGGCTTCTGTTTGGTAATCTAAAGATAGGTTTCCGTCAATTCCACCTGCACAACCAATGTATAATTCGCCTTCGTCTTCAGAATCTAAATTCATTAATATATCAGCATCAAGAATACCTGCTTGTAGACCAAAAGCGCCTGTCATTCCAGTTTCTTCATCTATGGTGAAGAGAGCTTCGATAGGGCCATGGACTAAGTCCGTAGCTTGTAAAACAGCCATTGTTGCTGCAACTCCCATTCCGTTGTCAGCGCCAAGGGTAGTTCCACGAGCAGTTACCCATTCTCCATCTACATAAGCATCGATTGGGTCTTTTGCAAAGTCGTGTTTTGTATCGCTATTGGCTTGCGGAACCATATCGATATGTCCTTGGAGAACAATGCCTTTACGGTCTTCCATACCTGGAGTAGCAGGTTTCTTAATAATTACGTTTCCTACTTCTTCAACAATAGTTTCTAGTCCTAAGTCTTCACCAAATTTCTCCATGTAAGCAATAATCTGCTCTTCTTTTTTTGATGGACGAGGGATTTGTGTTAATTGATAAAAGTTTTCCCAAACTTCTTTTGGATTTAAATCTCTAATTTCTGCGCTCATATCTTTATTTTATTTGTGTAAAAATGATAATTATTTAACTTCATTGTTTTGAAAACCTAAAGGTAGAAAAATGCTTTTTAAAATAATAACTTCGTTATCTAAAAAAAGTTAATAAATTATTTTAATGTTAAAAATCATATCTTATTTTCTAGATATAATTGTTTTACTTTATAACTTTGTGATATAATTATTTAATAAATTAAGTATCATGAAAAAGATAGCAATACCAACCTTAAATGGAAATTTGAGCCCTCATTTTGGAGGAAGTGAGTATTTCTCAATATTCGATGTAGTAGATAAAAAAATTGTAGGAGAGAGTATTCTTCCAACTCCTGAACACGAACCCGGTGCGTATCCTAAATATTTGGCAGATGCGGGAGTAACTGATGTAATACTCGGTGGAGTAGGTCAACAAGCAATTGTAATATTTAATCAGAATAAAATTAATGTATTTACTGGTGCGCCTGCTATTTTACCTAAAGATTTAGTTTTGCAATTTGCCAATGGAACTTTGAAAGTGGGTGATAATTCTTGCGATAGCGATGAACACGATCACGATCATGGAGAAGGTCATCATGGACATGGAAGACATGCTTAATTAGTTTTGTTTTATAGATTTTAAGAGGCTGTGTTTATGATGAATACGGCCTTTTTAGTATATTGTT
>JAMOQL010000052.1 GCA_027064025.1 Bacteroidales bacterium | reverse complement strand
TTCCTCGTATCAATTTAAACCAAATTGATAATAAGAATTTTTCTATTAAAAATCAAATAATTGAACCCATTAGAGGAATTCATTATCAATTACCCGTTCTTGGTTTTAAGTTTGATAAATTAGCCTACATTACCGATATAAACTATATTTCCGATCAGGAAATGAAAAAGTTAATGAATCTTGATGTTTTGATAATCAATGCTTTAAGGATAGAAAAGCATGTTTCGCATTTTTCTTTATCCGAAGCACTAGACGTTATTAAAAAATGTCGACCAAAAAAAGCTTATCTTACTCATATAAGCCACGCATTACCTGCCTACGATGAGCTTTCGAAAACGTTACCCAAACATGTTTTTATGGCTTATGATGGTCTTAAAATTGAGATTTAACTATCCTCCAATTTTCACTCTTATGCCTTCGGAATGGCTTGTAAATTCAGGAGCATACATACATTGGATGTTCGAAATACCGTTAGAAAAATTGCCTTCATGAACTGCTCGTAGTGGATATTCGAAAACATAAGTTCCTTTCTTAATATAATCGAAAAAGAAATTAGTCGAAGCATCTTTGGTACTTTCGTAATATCCCAAACCATTTTCCCAACAGTAACCCGATATTACATTGATTGGTTCAAAACCAGAAGCTCTCATATCTTTTAAATGCACATACTCCATAGCTCTATCTACTCTTAATATTATTCTCACCACAATCTTATCTCCTACTTTTATTTCCGATTCTGTAATCGATTTTAACTCTGGACCATGAGTGGTATTATTTTCAACAAATAGTTTCTTTTCGATGTGCAGTGGCGATTTATGAGCAGTTATTTTATCTAAATCCTCAAAATACTGCCAATATACAGCCCCCCAAGCCACGCCTTGTGTGCTTTTTTCGAGTTTAATTTCTCCCATTACGGGTTTTATCTCTTCACCTTTCCAAGACTTTTTATAATAACCAGTTCCGGATTCTATCTTATCATCTTTTTTCAACTTCACTTCTTTGCCACCAATCGATATTTTAATTATCTCATCATAGGATAATATATCTGTTCCATCCATCAATAAAGCATAAATAGCGTCAGCAGTAGCTCTTGTTGTTTTCCAATTTTGTGTTTGTTTTTGTTTAAGTAACCAAATTTTCAAGTCTTCGACAGATTCTTCTTCATTTCCTATTTCCGAAAATAATTCTATCATTAGAGCTTGTTTCTCGATCGGTGCTTGATACCAATAATAGCCCGAATTTTCTTTCCAATACATTCCCATTTCTTCGGAATGTAAAGCATACTCTTTTAAAGATTCAGCAATTTTATTTTCAATATGAATCCCAGTTTTTGAAGATGTTTCTCTCAAGGCTGTTAAAGCTATCATAGCTTGAATATACTGAGATTGATTGATCCAAAATTCTTGTGAATTTTTAGTGAAATATTCAATGGCTTTTTTACTTTTATTTGGAATAGGAATTAAGTCCGCAAAATACGAACGGGCGTATAAGTATTGAATTTGCAAACGATTCGTATGCGGTTCGTTATACAGTTGTTTATCATCAAAATTAATTTTAAGTTTTCTATAATCATCAGTAATCTTATTATCTAAGTATCGAATAGCAGCAACCATCATGTTTTTAGTTTGATAATCTTGGCTTAAATCTAAAACATTTAGCTTTCGCAAATGTCCCATACCAGAAACAATATATTGAGTAATATACCTATTTTCTCTCATCCCTTTAAACCAAGGCCAAGCTCCAGAGTTGACTTGCATTTGTTGTAATCTCTGTAATGCCGATTTCTTCGAAAAAGCCAACTGATTTAAATCGAAAAGCATGGCTATACGCCGTTTTTGTTCAGTTTCGTTCTGCGCATCCATTATCCAAGGCGTTTCTTGAAGTAAAGCAGATTTTAACTCAGGATTCTTTTCCAAATTGGATAAGAGTGATTTCGATTTAGGAGCTATTCTCCAAGTATCAAAAATAGCTTTAATTTTAGGATTGGAATTAGCAATATGTGCAGCTAAGGCATTAGCATAAAACCGTGAAAAAGTTTGTTCTGCACACTCATATGGATATTCTACTAAATAGGGTAAAGACTGAACAGCATACCAAGCAGGATTTGAAGTCATTTCTAAAGTATAATTATAATTCTTTAGTGATTTTGAAGAAGAGTTTTGTAATTTACTAAATTTAAAAGTCTTACTACCTTTGCCCCTTATATGTAAAGGCAAACTTTCCGTTACTAACATTCTATTACTTAATACAGGGATGGCTTTTTCTTCTGCATCAGAAAAATTTTCTGCACTAGCTATAACTTTGTACAAAATAGTTGTATAGCCTTCTGGAATAATTAATTGAGCCTTAATTAAGCCCGATTGTCCAGGTTTAATACTCAGTTGTTGAGTTTTAAAATCGGGATAAATTTCTTTAGTAATTTCTTTTGATGTTAGGGCATTGTAAAAACGAATATTGCTATTAACATTTAAAATTTTTGAAGATAAATTTGATATTTTAATAGGAAATTCCATTTCATCTCCTTCACGAAAAAAACGAGGTGGATTTGGGATAACCATTAATTCTTTTTGAGTGATAATTTCTTTATTAATAAAACCATATTTTAAATCTTGTGTATGAGCAAAGCCTCTAAAATTCCACTTTGTTAGACTCTCTGGCATGATAAATGAAAATACGATATCACCTGCTTTATTCGTTTTTAAATCAGGAAAAAAGAAGGCCGTTTCGTTAAAATTTTTTCTGATTTGTAAAATTTGTTTTGAATTCTTTTGTTCTTTTCTTTCTGTATGGGTTCCTTTTTCTACTGATTTATCAGAAGATAATAAAATATTATTATCTAATATCTTCTCCTCATCTTCTACAATATCTAAAATACCAGAAGCGTCTCTGCCTGGCATAGCCAATATACTCTCTTCTGAAGTTAATGGTGCGGTTTCTACGGCTCTAGATTTTACACCTTTATTTTGATAATATCTACCATATGTATTATAACCAAACCAATTTAATCTTGGTCTATAAAAATTGGGATTAGGATAATATTTGTAAGATGAATAAACGATCTGTGCGTTTTGTGTTCCAAAACCTTGACCTGAAAAATTACTCTGACCATAATAATAGCTCAAAATGTTAAAACTCCAATTTTGACTAGCAAATTGATCTAATGAGGCATCATACATCGATGCTAAGAATTCTACCGCCACCTTTTCGCCCTTATGTCCTTTAATTTTTATTTGCCATTCTTCTTTTTGTCCAGGATACAGTTTATTACGAAAAGTTGCAAATTCTATATCTAACTCTTTGTTGGAATATGGGACTTTAATAATACTTGAATTATGATAAAATCTATTTTCGAAGACAAAGTCTGTTGATACTTTAATATTGCCTCTATCCTTTTCTGTTACAGGAATTGTTATTATTTGTTTTGAATTATTTAGTGTAATCCACCGTTTTTCTAGGAGTTGATCTTTTCTACTAATTTCTAGAAGCACTTTTATATTTCGAAACGAACTTCCAATTAATATTCGAGCTGTCTGTTCGGGCTCTACATTAGGTGTTAATACCTTAAAAAGGTTCTTTTCCAAAGAAGGCATTTTAGTTGTT
>JAMOQL010000051.1 GCA_027064025.1 Bacteroidales bacterium | reverse complement strand
ATTATTTGTAGATTTTCGGAAATGCTGCCATCTTCTACGGCTTTATTAATTCTGACTAAATCTTGGAAAACAACACGCCCTGAACCTATATTTAAATGGCCTACTTCCGAATTTCCCATTTGTCCATTTGGCAATCCTACATCTTCTCCCGAAGTAAGTAATTGTGAATGTGGGTAGTTAGCGGTAAGTCTATCTATATTAGGAGTATCTCCATTAAAAATAGCATCGGATTTATCGTGATTTCCAATTCCCCAACCATCTAAGATGGCTAATATTACTTTTTTTCCTTGCTTCATATTATTCAATTATATTATTAAAATCGTTTTGATTAAGGTTCTGTATCATTCCAAATGGAATTTGTGTAAAAGCATCTGCAATTTGATTAATTCCTTGATCTAATTTTTTGCCAACCATCATTTTCATCATCATATTAAGCTCTGTATGAAGGGTTAACCTTATTTTGCAAGAGGTTTCGTTTATTGGTAATATCTGTATCCAAAGTTTAAATGAGATAGGGCTACCTTGTTCGCTAACTAGCTTTATTAATTTCAGTGGATCTCGTTCAACGATTCTTAATGTGATGTTACCTACAGGTGATATTTTAAAACTACAGGAGTCTCTATCGGCTGTAAACTCTTCAATATTGAGCTTATTTGCTTTTTCGCCCATTTGTTGTTTTGCACGCTCAATATTTTCTGGACTTAATAGCGTATTAAGAAACCTAAGATTTTCTAAACTATGATAAACGATTGGGTTACTCCAATTGATTATTTTAACATTGCTGGTATATTTTTGTACGGCCATTATTCTTTTATTATTGATGTTTTTTGACGTCTTCTTCAAGGTTATAAATTTCTTGAACCTTCTTTAGCATTTCTTCAAAATTGATATTTAGGTCTTTTAATACTCCGTTTCTCATATCGTAAATCCAACCATGAACTTGAGGTCGATTATTTAATATATATGCTTCTTGAATAGCAGCGTTTTTTATCACATTCATGCACTGTTCTTCTACATTTAATTCAGCCAAACGGTCCATTCTTGCTTCTTCTACTTTATAATCATCTAATTCTAATTTATGAAAGCGATATACATCTCTAATATTTCTGAGCCAATTATCAAGAACCCCGAAGGAGTGAGGTTGCATAGCGGCTTTAATGCCACCACAACCGTAATGTCCACAGACTACAATATGTTTAACTTCCAATACTTCTACAGCATATTGAAGTATCGACATGGTATTAACATCGTTGTTGGCGACAACATTTGCAATATTTCTGTGAACGAATAAATCGCCCATATCTAAGCCTGTAATTTCGTTCGCAGGTACGCGACTGTCCGAACAGCCAATGTATAAATAATCGGGATTCTGACTTTCGTAATGTCTGTGAAAAAAATCTTTTTGTGAATTGACTTTATCCGCTACCCATTTTTTATTATTGGCAAATATATTATTATATTTTTCGTCTTGCATGCCGCAAAGATATTAAAAAGCCATTAATAATTAGCTACTAAAAAATGAATATTGAGATTCAGATTATTCCGTTTGGGATACTGAAATTTACGGGTCATTAATAAAGCTAGAAATCGTATTTTGCAACCAGAGGCATCCGTCTTCCAAGTCCAAATGCTTTTGTAGAAACACGAAGTATTGGAGGCGATTGGAATCGTTTATACTCATTTCTATTGACCATTAATATTGTTTTTTTTACGGTATCAATATCAAATCCTTTATTTACAATTTCTTGCAAGCTGTCTTTTTTCTCGATATACAATCTAAGAATAGTATCTAAGGTATCGTAATCGGGTAAACTATCAGAATCTTTTTGGTCGGGGCGGAGTTCTGCCGAAGGGGGTTTTACGATTGTGTTATGAGGGATAATTTCTTTTTCCCTGTTGATATAATGACAAAGTTTAAAAACATCAGTTTTGTATACATCGCCTAGAATAGATAAACCACCATTCATATCACCATAAAGAGTACTGTATCCAACAGCGGCCTCACTTTTATTAGAGGTATTTAGGAGAATAAATCCAAATTTATTGGAGTAAGCCATTAAAATAACGCCTCTAGAACGGGCTTGTATATTTTCTTCAGCAATTCCAAATTCTGTTCCTTTAAAAACCTCGAACATGCTGTTGTCAAAACTATTAACAATATCTTTTATTGGAATAATATGATGTTTAATTCCTAAATTTTTGGCAAGATCTTCGGCATCTGTAATGGAATGCTCCGAAGAAAATTTTGAAGGCATTAATATCCCAACTACATTTTCTTTGCCCAAAGCATCTACGGCAATAGCAGCAACCAAGGCTGAGTCTATTCCTCCTGATAATCCGAGAACAGCTTTTTTAAAACCCATTTTTCGAAAATAATCGGCTAATCCTAATTTTAATGCTTGGTAAAGTTGTGCTGTATTTTCTTTTTTTTGTTTGATATTTTGTTTTGTATTCAAATTCTCGCTGTCGAATAGATAGAAATCTTCTTCGAAGGTTTTAAGTTGATGTGTAATTTCTCCTTCAGCATTAATAATCATCGAATTTCCATCGAAAATTAATTCGGTATTTGCAGCTGCTTGATTGACATATACAATTGGCTTTTTATATTTTTTAGCATTGTCTATTAATACCTGTTCTCTAATATCTTCTTGTGAGATAGAAAAAGGGGAGGCTGCAATATTGATAACTAAGTCGTAATCATCTTTTAGCTCTCCCAATGGAGATTTGGTATACAATTTAGTTTGAGCGAAAGAATTCTCTACGGGTTGGTTATCCCACAAATCTTCACAAATGGTAAGTGCTATTTTTTTATCTAGGATTTGTATGCTTTTAAACTCTGTATTAGGTTCAAAATAGCGGTATTCGTCGAAAATATCGTAGGTTGGTAGAAGTGTTTTATTTATAGAATTTTGAATAACTCCATCAGATAATACAAAAGCAGAATTAAAGAGTTTTTTCCCTTTTGGATTATTATTTATTTTTGGTGCTCCTACAATAGCCGTAATTCCTTTGCATTGTTTTGCGATTTTTAAGATGCTTTGATTCGATTTTTCAATAAAATCTTTATTTTCTAAAAAATCAAGTGGAGGATAACCACAAACCGAAAGTTCTGAGAAAACAATTAGGTCAGTCTTTAGTTGTTTTGCTTTATCAATCTGTTGAATGATAGTTTCTGTGTTTTTATCGAAATCGCCAACGATATAATTAAGTTGTGCTACGGCTATTTTCATAATTATTGAAATTTAAAGTACAAAAATAAAAAATCCCAAAGAACATTATACTTTGGGATTGAATAAAAAATATGAATATTTTACATTAAAATTTAATTCCTACTTTTATAGTAATCAAGCTATTGGTAACGTTAACTGTATTTCCTGTTGGTTTTGTGATATTATCGTTAGTCATACTTAAGAAATTGTGCGAATATGTTAGTTCTCCAATAACGGAAGTTGTACCTCCTAAAGAATATTCTAATCCGCCACCCACATGCCATCCAACATTGAATAGTGAAATATTATCTTTGATATTTAAATCTGATAAATCGGTAACAGTAGTCGTCCCATCCATAACAGTACCGTCAATATCTGCTCTAGATTTTACTGCAATAGAAGGATTGACTCCTAGACGTGCAAAGTATGTGATATAACCAATTTCTTGTGTTTTACCTTTGATAGAGATTGGTAACTCAAGGTATTGAATTTTATAATCTACTGTTGAATTTTCAGCAATATCATAGGTTTTATTATCCCAGTTAAGATTAATGTTTTCATTGTATTTAATAGCTCCACCAGTATAATTCATATTTAGGCCCGTTGAAAAAGCAAAATTCTCTGATAAATTCATATCCAAGAAAGCACCGTAAGTGAATCCTAATCTTCCACTTTCTGCACTAGCGTGCTTACTATCAGTATTTAACCAACTGTACATGGTGCCGATTTCTAATCCTCCACCAAATTTTTGCGCTGATGCCTGTGATATTAATGCAAAAGCAAATACATAGAATAATATTTTTTTCATCTCTTTTAACGTTTTTAAATTAATAATATTTAAATTGACAATATTATAATTACATTATTTTATAAATTTACTGTCTTAATCAAAAGTATAAAAAAATATAGATATGATACAGAAGTTCTTTCGATTTTCTTTCATTATTATTTTAATGGTTAATTTCTTTTCTTGCAGCAATAATCCTTTTAATATTGATATTAAAGAGCAAATAAAGGTTAACGAAGTTCGTTTCGATCGAGAATTGATGCAGGTTGATACTTCTAAAATTGATGAAGCAATAGATTTGTTCTATCAAAAATATCCTATCTTTTTCCCAACTTATACCTATGGTGTTATCAAGGTGGGAGGTAAGGAAACTAGGACTTTTGCGCATGAATTAAAACGGTTTATTTCTGACCCTACTATGAGGCAAGTTAATAAAGAAATTCAAGAGAAATTTACTGATGTCTCAGATGTTACAGAAGAAATTAACAAAGCCCTTTCTTATTATCATTATTATTTTCCAGAGGAAGTTATCCCCAATTTATATTATATTCAATCGGGTTTTAATCAAAGGGTTATTGTAGATAGTTTAGTATTAGGAGTAGCACTCGATATGTGTTTGGGGGCTGATAACGAATATTATCAACAGTTAGGTTTGCCAGAATATATGAGCAGTAAATTGAATAGAGAGAATGTTGCAATAGATGCTATGCGAGGAATGGCTTGGTCTAATTTTTCGTTTGATGGCGAAGATAATTTAGCATCGAACATTATTTACGAGGGTAAGATTCAGTATTTGATGGATGCACTTTTCCCTAATAAATCAGATGCAGAAAAACTTTCATATTCAGAGGTGCAAATGAACTGGATAGGTGAACACGAATCTGAAGTTTGGGATGCTATTCTTCAAGAGGAAATGTTATATAAAACTGATAGAATGAAAATTAAGAATATGATTGAGAATGCGCCTTTTACTCAAGCTTTTGGTAATAGTTCGCCTCCTAAAATTGGGGTGTGGTTAGGCTGGAAGATTATTAAAAGTTATATGGCTGTTCATCCAGAACTTAGCATTCCCGATTTAATGGTGAATAAAGATTATATTGGAATATTGAATGAAAGTAATTATAAACCGTAGGGGGAGTTTCCTCAATTAGATATATGTAATATCAAGATTTAATTCTAAATTTGAAATGATAATTTTTTAACTCATATAATAAACATAAGAATGGAACTGTTACAAGATAATGAATTTGCAAAAGTATACTTCGATACAGATTTGAAAGCTGGTGTAATAGAATGGAAAGCAACTAAATTGAGTTCCGAGGCTTATCGTAAATCTTTTGAAACTCTAATAGATTATACTAACGATAAAAACATTTTTGAAAATTATTATTCAGATGGGAGATTGCAGTCTGTGGTTTCACCAGATGACAGAAAATGGTTTCAAGAGAATATTATTCCTAAAGCAATTAAAAATGGATTAAAACGTGGAGCTGTATTAATATCAGGAAATGCTTTCAAAAAATATTATATGAATATGATTATTAAAGGGAGTCGTAAGTTTCCTATAGAAATTAAAATTTTTGATAAGGAACATAAAGCTAAAGAATGGTTAAAAAGCTTTTAGTTAAAAAATATATTTTTACAAAATCTTGATAAAACCTTCTTAATTTCATTAGATTATTGAGATACAAATAGATGAGGGTTTGTCTTTATGTGTGTAAATAATAAACCAGCTCTGAAAAACTTATATATTATTCGAGCAGTTCGACCTTTTCTATCTATTTTTGCCGACTTACGAAAACTGCAGATATGATTTTAGTAAATGGCTTAACAGTAGAATTCTCAGGATCAACCTTATTCGAAAATATTTCTTTTTCTATTAATAATACCGATAGAATTGCTCTAATGGGTAAGAATGGAGCAGGGAAATCAACTCTTCTTAAAATAATTGCAGGGGTCAGTTCGGCAACTAAAGGTCATATTTCTAAAGCAAAAGATACGGCAATTGCTTATCTGCCTCAGCATTTAATAGTCCAAAGCGATAAATCTGTACTTGAAGAATGTGGACTTGCTTTTTCCGAATTAATAGAAATGGAGAAGGAGATGGAGCTTCTTAATGAACAATTGACTACACGAACAGATTATGAATCCGATGAATATTCGAAAATTATTGAACGAGTCTCTGACTTGAGTGAAAAATTATATAGTATAGAAGACACAAATTCTGAGGCTGAAATCGAAAAAGTACTTTTGGGCTTAGGATTTTTAAGAACCGATTTTAACAGAGTGTGTAGCGAATTTAGTGGCGGTTGGCGAATGCGGATAGAATTGGCTAAAATCCTACTTCAACAACCCGATTTAATATTATTAGATGAGCCCACCAATCATCTTGATATAGAATCTGTTCAGTGGTTAGAGGATTTCTTGATTAATAGTTCTAAAGCTGTTATGGTTATTTCTCATGATAGAGCTTTTATAGATCGAATTACAAATCGTACTATCGAACTTACAATGGGACGTATTTACGATTATAAAGCTACATATTCAGATTATTTAGAATTACGAAAAGACAGGCGTAAACATCAACAAAAAGCATTCGACGAACAGCGTAAAATGATTGAAGATAATGAAGTTTTTATTGAGCGATTTCGAGGGACCTATTCAAAAACTCATCAAGTACAATCTAGGGTAAAGATGTTGGAGAAACTTAAAATTGTTGAAATAGACCAAGAAGATACATCGGTATTAAAATTAAAATTTCCACCAGCACCTCGAGCAGGAGCCTTCCCTGTTATTACAAAAGATCTAAAAAAAGCTTATGGAGAGCATATTATTTTTTCAAACGCTACTTTGAGTATTGAACGTGGAGAGCGAATAGCTTTAGTTGGTAAAAATGGAGAAGGAAAATCAACTTTTGTTAAAGCTATTATGGGCGAAATATATTTTGATGGCGAAATAACGTTGGGGCATAATGTTAAAATTGGTTATTTTGCTCAGAATGAGGCCACTTTGCTCGATGAGTCAGAAACTATTTTTAATACGGTTGATAACGTTGCAAAAGGAGAAATAAGAAAGAAAGTTCGGGATATTCTTGGTGCTTTCTTGTTTTCTGGAGATGATATCGATAAAAAAGTAAAAGTTTTGTCTGGTGGAGAACGTACCCGGTTAGCAATGATAAAACTTCTATTAGAACCAGTAAATTTACTCATCCTCGATGAACCAACAAATCATTTAGATATTAGGACAAAAGATATCTTGAAATCTGCATTAAAAGACTTTGATGGGACACTTATTTTAGTTTCTCATGATAGAGATTTTCTAAATGGCTTGGCCGATAAAGTATACGAATTTGGTCAACAACAAATTACTGAGCATTTAGGCGATATTAATTATTTTCTTGAAAAAAAGAAAATGGAAAATTTAAAAGAAATAGAAAGACGTAAATAAAGTAAAAAAAATAGTCTCTCAAAATTTTGAAAGACTATTATCTAAAAGTGACCGAGCTGAGGCTCGAACTCAGGACCCACGCCTTAAAAGGGCGTTGCTCTACCAACTGAGCTACTCGGTCATCCTTTTTAAAAGCGATGCAAAGATAAATATGTTTTCTAGTTTAACAAAGTTTTTTATTTTTTTTTTGTAAAAAAAATAACCAAGAATAGGTAAGCTATTTATTTGCAGTTGTATAGGGTTTGTAATATTAATCTAAATAATAAGATTCTTTTCCAGATCTTATATTTAACATTTCCCATTTGTCAATTTCAAAATCTAATTTTAATACACTACAAGGATTAAAAATATAATTTCGATTATAATTGAAATTAGTTGCCATGTATGAAATAGTAGGATTATGTGCAACAATTATTACATTTCGATATCCTTTAGGAATGGATTGAAATAATTCTAATAAATCTTGGGTGGTGTATGATTTATAAAGCCAATCTATAAATTTTATATCAGTATTTATACTTAATTCTGATTTCAATTTAATAGCAGTTTGTTGAGCTCGTAGAGCAGTGCTACTAATTATTAAATCTATTTTCTCAGATTTTATATTTAGAATTTTACATTGATCATTTATCCTATTATAGCCTTCCGTAGTCAGGGATCTGTCAATGTCTTTTTTGTCGTAACTATATTCTGTATAGGAGTGACGGATTAAAAAAATTGATTTCATCTTAGATAATTATTTCTCCAGAGAATACTTTTATTGCTGGTCCTTTTAACCAGATATTTTGATATCTTTTGTTAGAAACATCAAAACTAACATTTAATGTACCTCCTAGGGCCTTTAGGGTAAATTGTTCAATATTTGGATTGATTTGATTGGCGATAATAGCCGAAGCCACAGCTCCTGTTCCGCAAGCGTATGTTTCGGCTTCTACGCCACGTTCGTAGGTTCTTATTTTTATTTGGTTTTTGTTTATTTCGATAAAGTTAACATTTGTACCATTTTCACCAAACCGAGAATCCTGTCTAAGTTGTTGTCCTTCTTCCGACACATTTATAAATTCTATGTTTTTAACAACCTCAACCGCATGTGGAGAACCAGTGTCAAGAAACCAATCATTTTCAAATCTTTTTATATTTTCAACATTCGTCATTTTAAGATCGATTTGAGATGATTCTAATAATGCTTCGTGTAAACCATCTGTGGCCATAAAATGATAATGTTCTTTTTTAATTCCAATTTCATTGGCAAAAGCGACAATACATCGCCCTCCATTTCCGCACATACTTCCTTCTTTTCCATCAGAATTATAATAGATCATTCTAAAATCAGTTTCTGAATCGGATTCTAACAACATCAATCCATCGGCTCCAATTCCAAACCGTCTATGGCAAATATTTTCTATTTGTTCTTCTGCAAGCTTAATAATTTGGGCTCTATTATCAATTAGAATAAAATCGTTACCTGCACCGTGATATTTAGAGAAAATTATCTTCATATATTTAATTTTAAAAAGTTAAAAGGAAACTTAATAAATGTTAAGAGTTATTTTACTTCACTTTTTCTTTTTTACTTTTACAAAAGTATTAATAATTGATATGAATTAGTAAAGATTCAAATATTTAAAAATAATAAACATGAAACGATTTCTTGAATTAACATTAGTTGCTGCTATTGCAGGAGGTATGGCAGCATGGTTAACCTTGAGTTTAAACAAACAAAATGATACCTATTCAGGGATTAATATTGAATCATCTTTTCCGACACAACATGTTTCTTTTACTCCAGAAAATAATGTAGATTTTAAAACATCTGCAAAAACGGCTGTAGATCAGGTTGTTCATGTTATGTCATCGGGTTCTCAGGCGGTAAGTTCACCTTTCGATTTTATCTTTGGAGGTTCCACACAACGTGTGCCAATACTTAGTTCTGGCTCGGGTGTTATAATTTCTGAAGATGGATATATTGTGACTAATAATCACGTAATTAGTGGTGCAGACGATATCGAAGTTATTTTAAATAATAAAAAAAGTTATAAAGCAAAAATTATTGGTAGGGATGCGGCTATCGACTTAGCCTTATTAAAAATTGAAGCAGTAGATGGTGAGACCTTTTCTGCAATGCCTTATGGTAATTCTGATGAGATTGAAATAGGAGAGTGGGTATTGGCAATTGGTAATCCTTTTAACTTGAATTCGACGGTAACAGCAGGTATTGTGAGCGCAAAGGCTCGTTCTTTAGGAATGAGTTCAAGAACAAGTTTAGAAGCGTTTATTCAAACAGATGCAGCAGTTAATCCAGGAAATTCTGGGGGGGCATTGGTTAATACTCATGGAGAATTAATAGGAATTAATACTGCGATCGCATCGAGAACGGGTTCGTATGTGGGATATTCGTTCGCTATTCCCGTAAGTATTGTAAAAAAAGTAGTTTCTGATTTAATGGAGTATGGAGAAGTCCAACGGGCTTTATTAGGAGTTTCTATATATGAGATTAATGCACAATCTGCTGCTGAATTAGGTATAAAAAATTTATCAGGAGTATATGTCAATGCAGTAAATCCTAATGGCGCCGCTAAAGATGGAGGAATCGAGATTGGTGATGTTATTACCCATATAGATGGAGCGGTTATTAAGAATTCATCTGTATTGTACGAAAAGATTGGAACACATCGTCCTGGCGATAAAATAAAAGTGAGTATTTTAAGAAATGGCAAAAGCAAGGAATTATTATTAATTCTTAAAAATAGAAATAATAAGGTTACTATGGAACGTGTCGAAAACATAGAGTTGCTTGGTGCTAAATTTAAACCTGTACCAAAAAATATACTGAAGCAATTTGGAGTATCTAGTGGTTTAGAAATTAGCGAATTAAATCCAGGTAAGCTTAGATTAAAAGGAGTTAAGGAGGGCTTTATTATTACAAAAGTCAATCAAGAAAGAGTGGCAAGTGTAGCAGACTTAAAAAGAATAATAAACAAGTCTAACGGTGGAGTTTTAATTGAGGGGTTCTACTTAAATGGAAAAGTTGCGTATTATGCTATTGGTTTAGATTAATATAATGAGCACAACTCTATAAATTGTAAAAAAAATTAAATAAGAGCAATATCATTTCCTCACAAGAAATAATATTGCTCTTTTATCTTCTGTATTATTAATTTTATTTGATAAGAAAGAACTCTTTTTTTTATTGTAAAACAGCAAGATAAGTGGCTATTTCTTCTTTGCACTGGTCTTTTTTACAGCTGCTTTCTTTTTTGCAGGAGCTTTTCGTTTGGCCGAATAAGGATTTTTAATCAACTCTTGACATTCTTCGAGTGTTAATTTCTTAGCATCTACGTCTTTTGGTATTTTATAGTTTTTCTTTTTAAACTTGATGTAAGGTCCCCATCGACCATTAAGGACTTCGATACCTTCTTCTTCAAAAGCCTTAATAAATTTTTCTCTATCAGATTGTCGTTTTTCTTCTATTAGTTCGATGGCTCTATCCAATTCAATTTCCATTACATCGTCTACATCTTTCTTAAGAGATGCAAATTTTCCATCGTGACGAATATAAGGCCCAAATCGACCAATGGCAGCAACTACTTTTTTATCTTCATATAGACCTAAATCTCTTGGTAACTTAAATAATTCTAGAACTTCTTCGAGAGTAATTGATCCAATGTTTTGACCTTTTAATAATGAAGCAAATTTAGGTTTCTCTTTACCTTCCTTTTCCTCTTCTTTAGTTATACTTTCACCAATTTGAGCCATAGGACCAAATCGACCAATACGAACCGATACGCGTCTCCCTGTTCCTGGTTCTTCTCCCAAAATACGTTCTCCAGATGCTCTTTCGGCATTTTCAATCGTATCTTCAACTTTCTGATGAAAAGGCTTGTAGAATTCAGACATCATATCTTGCCATTTGGCTTTACCTTCAGCAATTGTATCTAGATTTTTTTCAGCGGCAGCTGTAAAATTATAGCTTAATATTTCTTCAAAATGTTCAGTTAAGAAATCATTAACAACAATTCCTATATCAGTCGGAAATAATTTGTTTTTCTCAGCTCCAAACCCTTCTGTCTTGGTTTGGTATTGAATATTTTGGTTTTTAAGTAAAATTATCTCTACCTCTCTTTTTTCACCTTCACGAGTTTCTTTAACTACATACTGACGTTTAATAATTGTAGAAATGGTAGGAGCATAGGTCGATGGACGACCGATTCCTAATTCTTCCATTTTTTTTACTAACGATGCTTCTGTATACCTTGGAAGGTGATTAGAGAATTTCTGATGAGCTAATAATTCTTCTAGATTAATATTATCACCTTTTTTTAATTCTGGTAGTCTACTCGAAACTTCTTCTTCATTTTCATCATCTGTAGATTCTAAGTATAATTTTAAGAACCCATCGAACAATAATACCTCACCTTGAACAGTTAATTCTTCGGCTAATTCAGATATGGCAATTTTAGCAGTTGTTTTCTCAAACTGGGCTTCTGACATTTGCGAAGCCATAGTTCGTTTCCAAATTAATTCGTACAGTCGCTGTTCTTGATCTGTTCCGTCAGTAGTAGCATTAGCCAAGTATGTAGGTCTAATAGCCTCGTGAGCTTCTTGAGCCCCCTTAGATTTGGTATCAAAATTTCTTGGTTTCGAGTATTTAGCTCCAAAAGATTCTGTAATAACAGATTTAGCGGTATTTACAGCTAAAGAAGAAAGATTAACACTATCTGTTCTCATGTAAGTGATTTTTCCAGCTTCGTATAATTTTTGAGCAACACTCATGGTTTGAGAAACTGAAAATCCCATTTTACGAGAAGCTTCTTGCTGCAGAGTTGAAGTTGTAAATGGTGCAGCAGGTGATTTCTTTGTTGGTCGAGTTGTTTTATCAGCAATTGAAAATTGACTATTTTTGCAAGCTGCTAGAAATGTTTCAGCTTCCTCTTTTGTTTTCTTATTTTTAGAAAGGAAAGCGGAAAAGTTTTCATTTTTAGTGTTCGAGAATGTTCCGCTTATTTTATAAGAAGAAATAGATTTGAAATTTTTAATTTCTTTTTCTCTTTCTACAATTAATCTAACAGCAACTGATTGAACTCGACCTGCAGATAAAGATGGTTTTATTTTTCTCCACAATACAGGCGAAAGTTCGAAACCAACTAAACGGTCTAAAATACGACGAGCTTGCTGAGCATCTACAATATTTAAATTTATTTTGCGAGGATTTTCAATCGCTCTTAATATAGCATCTTTGGTAATCTCGTGAAAAACAATACGTTTTGAGTTTTTTGGTGTTAATTTTAGCACCTCGTATAAGTGCCAAGCAATAGCTTCTCCCTCGCGGTCCTCATCGGCCGCTAGCCAAATCATATCACTTTCTTTAACTTGTTTCTTTAATTCAGTAACTAATTTTTTTTTGTCTGAAGAAATAATATAATCAGGTTTAAAATTATTCTCGACGTCTACTCCGTAATTTTTAGTAGCTAAATCTCGAATATGTCCATAACTTGAAACGACTGTAAAATCATTTCCTAGGAATTTTTCGATGGTTTTTGCTTTTGCAGGGGACTCGACTATTACAAGATTCTTCATTGATATACTGTTAGTTAATTGAATATTAAAGAATTAAATAAAAAAAAAGCTTTGATAACTTATTATAAAAAAATAATTACAATGATATTTATGCTTATTTTTTTTCTAAATTTGTGTGCAAAATAAAGAAATCTAATAGGATACTGCAAAGAAAAATAACAATTTTATTTTGTAACTTTATCAAAACGCTTGTTATCAATGGAAAATACGGAGAATAAAAAAAATATAAAAAGAAGATATGTTGTTTTATTATGGTTAGCTTTTATTCTACCTATAATTGGAGTCGTAATTTTATTTTCATTAATTGCTAATGGTAAGCTTGGTTATATGCCTTCTTGGGAAGAATTAGAGAATCCGAAAAATAATTTAGCAACACAGATTATCTCTAGTGATGCAGTAGTATTAGGAACCTTCTTTAAAGAAAATCGAACACTTGCCGAATACGAAGATTTATCTCCTTATTTAGTTGAAGCCCTTGTTGCTACAGAGGATGAGCGGTTTTATGAACATTCTGGAATAGATTCAAGAGCCTTATTAAGAGCGATAGTAAATATGGGTTCAAAGGGAGGAGGAAGTACGATTACACAACAATTAGCAAAACAGTTATTTCATGAACCTGCAAAAAGTAATGTGGATAGAATTATCCAAAAACTTAATGAGTGGGTGATGGCTGTGATGCTAGAAAAGAGATATACCAAAGAAGAAATAATTACTCAATATTTTAACCGTTTTGATTTTTTAAATTTAGCAGTAGGTATACGAACTGCTTCTCATGTTTATTTTAACAAACTACCAGATTCTTTAAATATTCAAGAATCTGCTATGTTAGTTGGTATGTGTAAAAATCCAGCATTATTTAACCCTTTAAGGCGTCCAGAAATGGTTAAGGATAGAAGAAATGTAGTGTTGAAACAGATGTTGAAAAATGAATATATTAGTAAAAGTGAGTATGATTCGTTAAAAATATTACCTTTAAAATTAGATTTTCAGAGAGTAGACCATTCTTTGGGTTTAGCACCTTATTTTAGAGAACATATTCGTGTTTTGATGCGAGCTAAAAAACCAGTTCGTAAAAATTATTGGAGTCAACATATTTTTGAGGTTGACTCAGCTGAGTGGGTTAAAAATCCATTATTTGGTTGGATTGAAAAAAATCCTAAGGCAAATGGAGACAGATACGATTTGTATAGAGATGGATTGCAAATATATACTACAATAGATTCACGTATGCAAAAACATGCAGAGCGTGCAGTAGAAGAGCACGTTGGTGGCGAATTGCAGAAAGCTTTTTGGAAAGAACAAAAAGGAAGAAAAAAAGCTCCCTTTGCTTGGGATATGTCGGAAAAGCAAATACAATCTGTTTTGAGACGTTCTATGAAACAAACGGATCGATTTAGATCTTATAAAAGACGAAATTTATCGGAAGATTCTATCGATTATTATTTTCATCGACCTGTAGAAATGCGAGTTTATACATGGTCTGGAGATAAAGATACAGTGATGTCTCCATTAGATTCAATTCGTTATTATAAGTATTTTTTACGAGCATCGTTATTGTCAATGGATCCTACTACTGGATATGTGAAGGCTTATGTTGGTGGAATTAATTATTCTCATTTTCAATACGATATGGTTGCCGATGGGCGACGCCAAGTTGGTTCAACTTTCAAACCTATTTTATATTCTTTGGCTTTACAAGAAGATTTTACGCCTTGTTCTAAATTACCAAATGTGCCACATTCTGTAAAATTACCAGAGGGAGGCGTTTGGACTCCCAGAAACGCCGATGTATCTAAAAAAACAGATGGGAAAATGATTACCTTAAAAGAAGCTTTGGCCCATTCGAATAATTATATTTCGGCTTATTTAGTTGACAGATATAGTCCACAAGCCATGATTACTATGGCTAAGAAAATGGGAATTACTACAGATATTCCTGCAGTACCCTCTATTTGTTTGGGAACACCAGACGTTTCTTTGTACGAAATGGTACCCATGTTTTGCACATATGGAAATAAAGGCGTGTATACTAAACCTTTATTGGTGACACATATTAAGGATAAAAATGGAAATTTATTAGCTACATTTACTCCTGAGCGAACTGTGGTTTATAACGATAAAACAGCCTATTTAATGGTTAATTTATTAGATGGTGTAATTAATCGGGGAACCAGTATTCGTTTAAGATTTAAGTATGGCTTTAAAAATGAGATATACGGGAAAACAGGTACTACTCAGAATCAATCTGACGGATGGTTTTTTGGTGTTGTCCCACAATTAGCAACAGGAATATGGGTTGGAGGAGAAGATAGATCTGTTCATTTTAAAGGCATTCGCTTGGGGCAGGGAGCCAATATGGCACTTCCAATTTGGGCCTTATATATGAAGAAAGTTTATGAAGATTCTAAACTGAAAATATCTGAAGATGAGACTTTTGAAAAACCTAATAATATTAGAGTAGAGTTAGACTGCGGAAAAGTAAATGAGTCTACAGATATAACCAATTACGATTTAGATTAATAACCTAATATTTTAAACATTTCGCTTTTATTAAGCTCATCACTGTATTGGTAATCAAATAAATTTCCATCTTGATCTTGGTCAATAATTATTTGTTTTGGACTTGGGATTAAACAGTGTTTAAGACCTCCATAACCACTTACAGCATCTTGATAAGCCCCAGTATGAAAAAAGCCTAAGTAGAGAGGTTCTGTGTCAGAATTATCATATTTTGGTAATAATATTTCCTGATTCATATCTTCTGAGTTGTAATAATCCGACTGGTCGCACGAAATACCCCCAATATTTACTTTCTGATAGGTTTTATCCCATTTATTGATTGGTAATAAAATAAATTTCTCGTGCAAATACCAAGCATCAGGAATCGTGTTTAGTAAACTATTATCTATGATATACCAATTTTCGTTATCATTTTGTTTTTTTGTTCTAATACTTTAAAAATAATAGCTCCGCTTTCTCCAACAGTATATTTACCAAATTCAGTATAAATATCAGGATTTTTAATTTTTTCATTAGAACAAGCTGTTTTTATTTTAGAAACGATTTTGTCGATAATATATTCGTAATCATAATTAAAATTAAGCTGATTCTGAATAGGGAATCCTCCGCCAATATTAAAAGAATCTATACTCGAACATACCTTGCTAAGATCAATAAATAAATTAAGAGCTGTTCTAAATTCACCCCAATAATATAACTTGTCTTGTATCCCTGAATCTACAAAGAAATGAAGCATCTTAAGTTCTAATAATTCGTTATTCTGAATCTTAGTTTTATAAAAATTTAGAACTTCGTTTGATGGAATACCTAGTCTAGAGCTGTTAAAAGATGACTTAGCCTCTTCGTTTATGGCCATTCTTAGTCCTATTTTAAATTTGGTATCTGGAGCAATTTCTAATATCCTGCTTAATTCGTTGGAACTATCCAAAATGATGA
The DNA here is from genome assembly GCA_027064025.1 of Bacteroidales bacterium. Taxonomy (GTDB): domain Bacteria; phylum Bacteroidota; class Bacteroidia; order Bacteroidales; family JAFGXI01; genus JAFGXI01. The sequence continues at coordinate 1,866 of JAMOQL010000051.1, read as the reverse complement.
TAGAATTATTAAACCCTAAACTTTGTAATTCAAATATCTTTTTAAGATAATCGTCAGTTTTATATCCATTGTGAATAATGGTTATATTAACAGATATGTTTTGTTTTTTGTACAAACTTAGAATAATATCGATATCGAAGGTCGAAGAGGTTTCTAAGTTGATATTTTCTTTAAGAGCACTTTTAATAATATGCGAATAATGATTACATTTTGTACAATAACAATATTGATATTTCCCTTTGTAATTGTGATTTTTAAAAGCCTTATTAAATAATTCTTTAGAATTATTAATTTGATTAGAAATTTGAGGAAGATAACTTAATCTGAAAGGAGTGCCGTATTTTTCGATTAATCTAGGAATCGAAACCCCATGAAAACTTAGTTTCTGCTTATTGATATCGAAACCTTTTTGAGGAAATTGATAAGTTTGCTTTATTAAACTAAAATACGAATCTTTCATTCTTTATTTTTTTTGTAAAAGTAATAAATCAAACTAATATTAGTAAATGTTCTTTTTATTGTTCTAAAATTGTTATTTTGGTGCATTAAAATAAAAATGATATGAATAAAACTCTACTATTACCTATCTTGTTATTAATTAGCTTGTTATCATTCTCGCAAAGCGGTACTGACGGAGCAAATCAACAAGTAGAAATTACTGCTTTTAACGATTCGCTTCTTAATCAATTATTATTGCAAAAAATAAACGATAAACGAGCACAGTCTCAAACTGAAGCTTTGTCTGTTAACAAAATTCTTAAAGATGCTGCAGAAGATCAAACTAAGTTTATGGCTAAATATGGAGAAGCTGAGATTCTTCAGACAGGGAAAATGAAAACAACCGAAAAAAGAATTGCCTTTTATGGTGGTTCGACTTTTGGAAAGGAGTTTGTGTATAAATACAGTTTGAAAAAAGGGGCTAAAGCTCAAACTTATCAGAAGGTTGCAGACGATGTTGCTTTTAAATGGTTAAAGAGTAAAAAAATAGCTTTCTTTTTAGAAAATTCAGAATATATTTTTACTGGAGTATCTACAAAATTAGGAGATGACGATAGACAAAAAATATATATTTCTTTCGTACTCGGTAATTATAAATCTATGCCTAGTGGTATCGATAGAGTTTCTGAACTTAAAATTCCTTATTCAAAAAAGAAATATGGATTAAAAACGTTTGATGCAAAAGCTTGTAAAAAAGCTATGGCTTATAAAAATTTAGCATCTCTCCAGAAAGGTTTGTATATGGAAGGTCAAGTCATTTATTTCGAAACAGATAGATATAAAACTTTTAAAAAAATAATGAAAGCATCAAAAGATGGTATTGCTGTCGATGTAGTTCAAAAAGATCAATATTCTTGTGGAGGATTAAATATTGTGAATAACAATACGCCATGGAAAGGCATTATGACCAAGCATCTTTGGGCTCCTAAAATGCATAAGAAAAATATGTTTAAGGATAAGAAAGATAGAAAAACAAAACTAAAAGTTGTCGTTGCTAAATTACCAAAGGGGATAGGAGAGAATATTGAATTTAATCTAATAGTTATTCAGAATAAACACATTTGTGCAGATATTATACCCAATTATGTTGAGGATGCCGCTCTTGAGAATTCTAGTAAACTAGATTTCTTGGCAGATACAATTTCTACAGAAGCAGAAATAGATTATGTACCAACAGTTGAAAATACTCAACTAACCTTTAGAGTACCTTTTGAAAGAAACAAATCGACTTATCAAGAATCTGATATTGAACCAATTATTAAATCGTTGAAAGAACCAGATTTTATTATTGATAATATTGAAATTAATGCTTTTTCATCCATTGAAGGCGATATTAAATCCAATAAACGCTTACAAATAAAAAGAGCA
>JAMOQL010000050.1 GCA_027064025.1 Bacteroidales bacterium | reverse complement strand
AGCATATCCATCAGAAAATAAATAGATTTGGTCACCTTTTTCAAGTTGTATTTCCTGTGTTGTAAAACGATCCATTTTGTCGTACAAACCAATCGGCATTTTATCGGGCTTAAGCTCAAAAAATCCATCAAACCCCTGTATACTTTCATAACCAGATAAAGCTCTTTTATTTTTTGTAATGATATAGATGGGGTTATTAGCTCCAGAAAATTGTAAGATATTATTTTTGTGGTTGATAGATACCAAAGACATATCCATCCCATCATTTACAGTAAGGAGATCTGATTTTTCTTTTTGTTTCAACGATTTTACAATCTCTTTTCTCAATCGTCGTAAAATAACGCCTGTATGAGTAATATATTCTTTGTTCACTATTTCTCGTAAAAACGAAATGCCCAACATACTCATAAAAGCACCAGGAACACCATGACCAGTGCAATCGGCAGCTGTAATAATGGTTTGCCCTTCAACTTCCGACCACCAATAAAAATCGCCAGAAACCACATCTTTAGGCTTAAAGAATACAAAAGAATCGGAGAAATTATTATCTAAAAGCTTTTTATTAGGGAGCATTGCATTTTGGATGTTTTTGGCATAAACAATACTATCTTTTACATCTGCATGAATTTTTTCTATCTCATCTTTCCTATACGATATCTCGTCTCTTTGAGATTGGATTTCTTCGTTTCGGGAATATAACTCTGAGGTTTGAGCTTCTATCTCATTTTTTTGTTTTTGTAACAATAAATTAGCTTTTTGTTTACTTTTCAAGTTTCGATAGCCTAATATCAATATTATTAGAATTAATACCAAACCTATAGAAAGGGCATATTGTTGAATTTTTTGTTTTTGAACAATAGCTTTTTGCTTACTTAAATTAAGGTCTTTGATTTTTATCTCCTTTGTATAAGAAATAGAATCAGCAATTTGTTTAATATCATATTTATATTTAGCGTCTCTTTCGGCCAAAGATTGGGTATTAGTTTCGTTTAGTATACTGTCTTTAAGATTAGAATACTGAATAAAATTATTGAGGGCTTCTTTATAAAATTTTCGTTTTAACTGTACTTGATATAACCTAAAATATGAGGCTTGAGATAAACTAAGAATCCCTAATTGATTCGATAATTTTACAGCTTCTTGGGCAGTAATTAAAGCCAAATCGTTTTTTTTGATGTTTATATACAAGGAACTTAAGTTTTGCAAAGAATAAACTTGTCCTTTTTTATCGTTAATCTCACGTCTGATTTTTAAACATTTATTCCAGTATTTTTCAGCATTTTTATAATCTTTTTGTTGATTATATATAAAGCCAATATTATTTAAAGAATACGCTCCTGCAAGTTTATCGTTGTTGGCGAGTTGAATCTCATAACTCTTTTCAAAATATTCTAAAGCCTTTGGAGTATCTCCCAAACGAAAATATACGGAACCTAGATTTAATAGTGAGTGAGAAATTAAATCTTTATCTTTTGTTTGCATTCTATATTTCAAACTTTTCTGCCAATATTCGAGTGCTTTTTTGTAATTCTCCTGTTGGAAATAAATATATGCAATATTATTTAAGGTAGAAGAAGCTCCTTTTAAATCTTCAATCTGTTCTTGAATGAGTAATCCTTTAAAATAGGTCTCTAAGGATAAGTCTATTTGTCCATTATTGTTGTAAACATATCCAATATTATTATAGGCTTCGGCTATTCCTTTCTGATAATTAATACCATTGGCATATTTCAAACTTTTATTAAAATATTTTAACGCTTGTTGGTGCTTCCCATGATTCGAATAATATAAGCCTTTGGCTACAAATAAGTCAATTAGACCAATGGTATCGTGCAAAGTAGATCTAAGGTCTTGACATTTTCTTAAATAAAAAAATTGATTAGCAGAATCACCTTCTGTTTCATAAAGAGCGATTAAATTAAATAAGCAATGTGCTTTCTGCTTTTGAATGTAATAACGGATATTATTAGGATATTTAACCGCTACCTTATTGCAAAGACGTGCAGTATTTTCAAGAATTAATATACTAGTATCGATATTATCTAATTCTAGAGACTTAGATATTTCTATAAGTATGGAGATTTTTGTAGTATCGTGTATCTCTGATTCTAAAACTTGGTTTAAGCTATCGATAGATGGGTTCTGAGCAAAAGCACAATTAGTAATGATAAGAAATAATATTAAATAAAAATTTGATTTTCTCATTCTATAATAATGCGTTATTTACACAAATGTAAATATTTTATATGCTAAGTTCAATTCTATTTAGCTTTTTTAATCAGGTGCTGTTACGTTTAAAATTATTAGATGGTTTTTAAATATTACAGTTTTTTTAAATTTTCTGACATTAGATATATACGAAAATAATTATAAAAAAGTATTTGATTACCAAAATAATTTTATCTTTGATAATTGTAAATAAATTTGGAAAAGTGAAAACTATTAACAAACTTGTAACGTTACAAACACAAAATTAACTAATAAATAATTCATTCAACATAATAATATTATGAGTCAGAAAAAAGATTCAAAAGGAACTTCAAGAAGAGATTTTCTTAAATCAGGATTTATTGCTGGTGCAGCAGCTGTTGCTGGAGGAACTTTATTAAGTTCTTTTGCTCCTGCCGAAGATTTAGGCCAAAAAATAAAAGTATTAACTCCTGAAGGTAATGTAGTAGAAGTTGACGAAGCAAAAATGGTTCCCGTAAAGGAAATCGCCGATCAGATTGGCTTAACCGAAATGCAGAAACGTTCTCGCGAGGGTATTCCTGGAAAACATTGGGTTATGGTTATTGATGAGTCCAAGTGTAGAAATGCACGAAAGTGTATGGATGCTTGCCAAACCGCTCACCACTTGAAGCCAGAACAACATCATATTAATGTACTACAAATGCAAGATGGCGAGCACACAGCTCCTTATTATATGCCAAAACCTTGTATGCATTGCGATAATACACCATGTACAAAGGTTTGTCCCGTTGATGCTACCTTTAAGCGTCAAGACGGAATTGTGTTGATAGATAATGAAAGATGCATTGGTTGTCGTTTTTGTGTAGCAGCCTGCCCGTATTCGGCTCGTGTATTTAATTGGTCGGAAACACTTGACGAAAAAAATGGAAATGAAGATACCTATAATATGGAATTGAATGTCCCTCAGAAAAAAGGAACAATTACTAAATGTTTATTTTCTGCCGATAGACTGCGAGAAGACAAACTTCCGTATTGTGTTTCGGCTTGTCCAAATGGAGTATATTGGTTTGGCGACTTAAATGAAGATGCTGTAACTAATGGAACGTCAGGCGAAACAGTTCGTTTCTCAACTTTGATCGAAGAAAACGATGCTACCACTCTAATGCCAGAATTAGGAACAAAACCTAATGTGTATTATTTACCAGCAAAAGATAGACAATTCCCTTTCTCTAAAAAAGATAAAGAGAAATTAGAAAAAGAACACGAACACTAAAAACATAGTTATTATGTCAGAAATTAAAGTAGAAAAATTGTCGAAAGAAGAAGCTAAAACTCGCTTCAATAAAATTGCCGATGATTTAATTAAACCCATGACTAAATTTGGAACGGGATTTCAAATTTGGATATTTATATTATTTTTAGTTCTCA
>JAMOQL010000049.1 GCA_027064025.1 Bacteroidales bacterium | reverse complement strand
CATAAATATTAATTATTCCTACTAGTGCAATTAATAATTAACCTCTATATATTCTCCAATATTATCAATACTATCTGTTACTTCAACTATGTTTATTTCACTTTCAATTGATTCAACACTCAAATCACTAAGCTTATTTACAATCAATACTAACTTATCTTTCCTTGTAAAAAATGTAGAAATCAGACGAATTATACGCTCTGTTTCGGATGGATTCATTGCACTTAAGTTAACTATAAATAAATCAAAAAAATATTTATCTACATCAGAGTAGAATGAAATAAATTTCTCAAATTTACTATAGGATTTTACTAAGGAAACTTTCTTTTGTCGTTGTAAATAAATAGTAAAACCTTTGTTTAATAAAGGCATCGAATCAATTAAGGCTATCTTCATGGGTCATTGTTAAGTTTTTTTATATCCCACAAAAAAAACGTGGGTCTATTACTTACTTGACTGAAGGCTACGACGGCCATGCACAAATAAGAATAGCCCACGCATAAGCGCGAGCATATACTTAGTTCTTGTGCATGATTTTGTCGTATTTTCAGTCAAGAATAAAGCTATTGCTCTAATATTTTAATACTGCAAATATACATTATAAAACTACGTTTTCAATAAGTATTTTTATCATAATAAGACAATAATTAACAAACAATACACTAATTGTTGAAAACACTACATCATACATCATCCTATAAATAGTAATTATACTTATAATATTAAGTATTAACACTTACTATTAGTGGGTTATAATTTTTATTTATCACTAGCATCTACAAGTATATATGCATTTTGCATACTACTTTCTTTTCTAATTATTAGGTTGTCTCTCATCAGCTTAATATAATTCCTTGCCATTCGTTCTTTTATATCAAAGTGATCCATTAAATAGTACCCTAATTCTGATGACTGAATTATTGAATTATTTGCGAACTTTTGTTTAGCAAAGGTTTTAAGTTTTTTAATTTTCTTACTTTGAAAATTTCCTTTTTCCATAAATCCTATAAATTCATGTTGCTGTATAGAATCTTGCCATGCAAATTGGATTATTGGTACAGATAAAGGATTTCCTTCACGAAGTTTAACTGCTTTTACTATGCTAATATCTTTATCTTTAAACTTATCCACTGATAAAATACTTGAAGCTTTTCTTTGTAATTCAGAACCTAAATGTCCTCTCAATTTTACCCCACTTGGATTCATATGTAAAACACAAATTATCAACGTATTGTATTGTTGTGCCATTTGAAAAAGTTTGTTTATTAATTCAACAGACTGTTCTTCATCGTTTACACTCCCTATTAAATCAGCAATACCATCAATCACAATGATATGTATTCCACTAAATTCGTAATAAAACTTATCAATACTCTCTACTATTGTTTTAAAACGCTCTTTTCGGTTCAAAGCCACAAGACTATAGGCTTTAAACCATTCTGGTAAATCACTTATTCCTGCACGTCTTTTTACACTATCAATATTTTTATGGAGCTGTACTATAGATTGCTCCGTATCAAACATTACTACAGCCTTTGAGTTAACATTATCTTTTATCATAACACCTAATGTATCAATATCCTCTTTTAAAGGATTTAAACAACCTGATATTACGGCAGCTACAAAATTAGATTTACCACTTCCCTCTGTCCCAGTAACACCAATAATATTTCCTAAGCTACCAATACTAGATTCACCGATACTTAATACTGGTGGCTGAATTATAGGAGGTTTGTTTAGATTAACTTCACAAGTTTTTAAAGTATTTATAGTATTTACATATGTTTTATTAAGCTCATTAACAAATAATTGAAATAATGATTCTTTGGAATTACCCAAATAAAAAAAATCAGAAATATCTTTATTATTTTTTTTACCTGATAAAGGAAGTATTACTTTTATTAGTTTTAATTGAGTATTCTTACTAATAATTGAATCCATTGATTTAATTCCAGTTTTATCACAATCATACAGTAATACTATGTGATTAAATCTCCTATAAAATTCAATTAAAAATTTATGGCTAATATTGGCAGTTTCACTATTAAAACATACAGCATTTAAGCCACGAGCACTAATGCTAAGTACATCCTTTTCTCCTCCAGTAATGAATAATAAATCACCTTTTAAAGGGAGTTGCTCAAGGCCAAACACATATTCAATTTCTTTTTTTCCTATAAACAAAAATCTTAATTTTGAAAATGGTCTATATAATTTTGAGTAGTCATTAAAACAATAAGCAAATATTGGCTGACTTGAATTTGAACTTATTGTATAGTTTTTTTTAGAAGATGATATTCCGTTAAACGATTTAACCGATTTAACATGATATTCTGATAAAATGTCTTCTCTTATTCCATATTTAAACCAATAATCTAATTCAGTTTTCTTGAATTCTTGAAAAATAATATTCCCACTTTTTTGATTATCATCAGGCTTAAGTATTACTTCATTGTTAGTATTTTGCTTTTGTTGCTTAGGTATTTCACTATCAATTTTCATCTCTAGACCTAATGATAAATCATTATTAATCAGCTTTAATAAATAATGAAAATTATTTTTATTATTTAAATCAATAGATTTTAATCTACCAATAAACCCGAAACAATCTACTGGGTTTTCATTTTCTCCAAAATCTTTAAATTTATAACGATTGCTTTTATTATCAAAATAAATATTGCAAGACGCCTTTGAATCATCATAAAAAGGACTTTTAAAATGTTTTTTACCACCAGTAAACCTTGGTCCCAGATAATATTTAAAAACATCTAATCCACGATTAGTCTCACGAAGTAAGTCATTAATATCTATAGAATTCATATTTTACTATTTTATTAATGACTATTACTCTCTAAAAATCTTTCAATCTCGGTTACTTTAAATCTATTTTTACGATTATATTTAATTGCAATTAAATCGCCGTTCTTAATAAGTTTATATATAGTCCGTGTTGATATATTTAGCATTTGACTTGCTTCTTCCATATCCACGAATCTATTTTCTAATTTTGCTTTTTCGTTAACGGCAATTGAAAAATTATGCTCAATATTATTGAGTTTTTTCATAATTGTGTCAAGCACTTTAGAGTCCATTGTAATAAGTTCCATATCGTAAGTATAAATTTGTTTGCTGCAAAAGTACTTTGCAACAAACAAATTTTCCCTCCTGTGGAACTCTTGATGTGTTATTTTATTTACACATAAAGCTCTTCAGCACTGTTTTCAAACACATTAGCAAGCTCCTTAAGAAATGGAGTATTCACTTTTTTTCTCATTTTTGCTGACCGTAGTACTCCATTTGGGTCTTCTATTTTAAAATTAAATATCCATGAGAATAAATCTACAAGGTTTTTCCTATTAAGTGCCCCCCCTGAACTTACAAATGAATTCGAATAAAATAATGCGTGCAATAATTCCATAAAATCAGTTGGACTTCTTGCCCACTTTATACTAGGACTTGTATTATCTTCAGGAAATAACGATAATTTTTTACCAATTTGTGATTTTTTATTATTTAATATAACAGGCTTTAATATTCCATTAGTTTTAATTCTTTCTAACATTCTTAGTCGGTGCTTAAAATAATCTACTAAACTTGTAGCGAGATGAAGTTTTAATTCAAAAAAGTAATTTATCATTTCTATAACTTGATC
>JAMOQL010000048.1 GCA_027064025.1 Bacteroidales bacterium | reverse complement strand
AGATCTGGCAGATAGCTTTTGTAAGTATTCTACTTGCTCTTTTATCTGTATTTGGGATGGATGTGACATACATAAAGATAATCATTTTATACGACATATCATAATATATTTGGTATTACTTGGAAGAAGTATTTGGTATGAAATATCTATAGAAGAGTACTTTGTATTTTTTGAATAGCATTTGTAGTTGTCGAAAATAAAAAAGCCTCAAGTATGCACTTGAAGCTTCATATAAAATAAGCTGTTATCCTTGAATAAATTATTTTTTATCTAAGTAACCAGCCATAATTTTCTGAATGTATTTCCCTAATATATCAAATTCAAGATTAACAATTGTTCCTTCTTTAAAGGTATGAAAATTTGTAATCTCTTGAGTAAAAGGAATGATAGCTACTTGAAAAGAATTAGCTTTCGAATTAACAACAGTTAAGCTAACTCCATTTACTGAAACAGATCCTTTTTCGACAGTAATATTACCAACAGAAGGGTCATATTCGAAAGTATAATACCAACTTCCATCAGCTTCTTCAACCTTTTTACAGATTGCCGTTTGGTCTACATGGCCTTGAACAATATGGCCGTCTAGGAACGCGTCTGGTTTCATACTTCTTTCAACATTAACTTTAGTGCCAATTTCTAGTAAACCTAAGTTAGATTTGTCTAAAGTTTCTTGGATGGCTGTTACTGTATAAGTATCGTTCGTAATATCTACTACGGTTAAGCATACTCCGTTATGTGAAATGCTTTGGTCGATACTTAGAGCGTTTACAAAGCTACATGTCAAGGTAATATGTAAATTCTCTTTTTCTTTTCTAAGATTTTTTACAATTGCAATTTCTTCTATTATTCCTGAAAACATAATTTGATTTTTAATTTTGTGTAAAATTAGGACATATCAAATTGTTTGAGGTGATTTAACTATTTTTTTTTGTGACTTTTGTTGCTTTTAAGATTTCCCTTTTCCCAACAGGCCCTGGTAATTTTTCTACTTTGAATCCGACCGATTTTAAAGCTCTTTTTACAATACCTTTTACGGTATAGGTCATAAAAATTCCACCTTCATTCATGCTTTTGAATAAAGATTCGAAGATCTCTTTTGTCCATAGTTCTGGCTGAGTATCTGGAGAAAAAGCGTCGTAATAAATTAAATCATACTTCTTAGAATGTCGAAAATTGACGATCGAATCCTTTATTTTAGTCAAAAAGAAATGTGAGGAGATTTCTGTACTTATACCCCAATTACTTTTATGCATAAGCAAATAATACCTTTTTAATTCGCTTTCGGCATAGTTAAGGTTTTGATAAACCTCTTCTTTTATGGGATACATTTCAATAGCCGTATAATCAATGATTAAATTGTTTTTTTGAGCTTCTTTGAGAGTTAAAAAGGCATTAAGACCTGTGCCCAAACCCATCTCGAAAATTGAAATTTCTTTTTTCTTTGTTTGCCTTAATCCCGCATTAATAAAGATATGCATTGATTCATTCTCAGCACCATGTATAGAATGGTAATGCTCACCAAATCTTTCAGAAAACAAGGTGTTAGAGAGATCTTCTGTTTGAACAATTTTAGACATTAAGATTTCCTTACGCCAAGAATATTAATATTTGTCAGGAACTATTTTAACAGATCGAGGGTTTAAACAAAGTAGGGGAGCTGTAGAATTCTCTTTTTGTGCAATAGACATATAATCCTTAAAATTATAAGTCATCATGAAAATTAAATCGGCATCAATTTCCTTGGTAAAGTTACTTATTGCCATATTGAATTTAACCTCTCTTTTGGCTGTTCTAACACCATAAACGACTTTCTTATTATCCATAAGTTGCTTTGCAAAAAATATATTTTTTTTCATTAATTTATTTTTTGCATTGCTATTGATAAAAGGTTTGATGATATTAATATTAGAATTGAAAACTTTTGCTAAAAAGATTACCCAATTCAACTGAACTCTATTTTCTTCGTAATGGTCAATTGGAACAACAATGTCGGTTATTTTATCAGATTTGGGAGGGTGTTGGACTAAATAAAAGGGAACTTCACTACCAACTATTACTTTTATTGCTCGTTTACTGTTATGTAATGGCATAACTACAATTGGAGCAGAAATTTCAGACGCAAATTCATTAATACTTGTAAAAATATCTCCCTTCCTACATGTATATTGGGGTTTTGTTCCAAATGAATTAAGTAGTTGATTACTAGCGGACTCTAATTGTTCCTTAGCATTTTCTTGCTCACTATCTTTTTTTATTACATGAAATAATACTATTTCACGATCCATAATTTTTGATAATATTAATGCGTGTTGAAAAGAAGCTTTTGCTTCACTCGTAAAGTCCCAAGGAACAACTATCGATTTTTCCATAATAAATTTAAGTAAGAGGGTGATTTTTTTACTGTTTTGTTCAAATTTAATAAAAAAATGCTAAAATCTGTTTGTTTTTGTGATTAATCTACAGAAATATTTGATTTATTCAATTTTTCTTGAGCGTATTCTTTTGTAATAATAAAGGATTTTTTCTTTGAAGAAGGTAGCTCAAACATAGCATCTATCATAATAGTTTCACAAATAGATCTTAATCCTCTTGCTCCAAGTTTAAAATCGATGGCTTTATCAACAATAAAGTCGAGAGCATCATCAGCGAATTCTAGTTTGATATTATCTATAGAAAATAGCTTAATGTATTGTTTGATAATTGCATTTTTTGGTTCTGTTAAAATACTGCGTAGAATCTCTTTATTTAGCTTGTCTAAATGTGTTAATACGGGTAGCCTTCCAATTATTTCTGGAATAAGCCCGAAAGATTTTAGATCTTGCGGAGAAACATATTTTAAGAAATCATTTTTATCTATGTGTGAATGAGAATCTTGCGCCCCAAATCCGACAATTTTTGTATTTAGTCTATTAGCTATTTTTTTATCGATACCATCGAAAGCTCCTCCTGCAATAAATAAAATATTTTGTGTGTTAACAGGTATTGTTTTTTGATCGGGATGTTTTCTCCCTCCTTGTGGTGGTACATTTACAATTGAGCCTTCAAGAAGTTTAAGCAAGCCTTGTTGCACACCTTCTCCCGATACGTCTCTTGTAATTGAAGGGTTATCTCCTTTACGAGCAATTTTATCAATCTCGTCAATAAAAATAATTCCTCTTTCGGCAGAAGCAACATCATAATCTGCTGCTTGTAATAATTTGGTAAGTAAACTTTCTACGTCTTCTCCAACATAACCAGCTTCGGTCATTATGGTTGCATCGACAATTGCAAAGGGAACGTGTAGGAATTTAGAAATGGTTTTGGCAAGTAGTGTTTTTCCAGTTCCTGTTTCTCCAACCATTATGATATTAGATTTTTCTACTTCTACATCATCATTTTCGTCTTGGTTAAGAATTCTTTTGTAATGATTGTAGACTGCAACAGACAGAAACTTTTTGGCATCGTCTTGACCAATAATATATTCGTCTAAGAATTTTTTTATTTCGATAGGTTTCTTTAAAACTATTGTTGAATTATCAAAGTCAGACTTTGATTTATTTTCTAGAATAATTTCGTTGGCTTGATTGATGCAAGCATCGCAGATAAAACCAGAAGTTCCACGTACTAATATTTCGACATCCTTTTCTTCTCTGCCGCAAAATGAACATTTATCCATAATAATGTATTTGTAGATATATTCAAATATAAAAAAACTGCCAATAGTAAAATTAGCAGTTAAATTGTTTGAGTATATTATTTATTTTTTTCTTTCAAGAATTTCATCAATCATTCCATATTCTTTGGCCTCTTTTGCAATCATCCAATAATCGCGATCAGAATCTTTTTCAATTTTTTTCATAGTATTACCAGAGTGTGTGGCAATAATCTCGTATAATTCTTTTTTTAACTTTTGAATCTCTCTAGCTGTAATTTCAATATCAGAAGCTTGACCAGATGCTCCTCCCATTGGTTGGTGAATCATTACTCTAGAATGAGGGAGTGCTGAACGTTTGCCTTTTGTGCCAGCTGTTAATAGGACTGCAGCCATTGATGCCGCCATGCCTGTACAGATTGTAGCCACATCAGAAGATATATACTGCATAGTATCGTATATTCCTAAACCAGCATAAACAGAACCTCCTGGTGAATTTAAATATATTTGAATATCTTTTGTAGGATCAGCAGATTCTAAGAATAACAGTTGAGCTTGAATGATATTGGCAACATAATCGTCGATAGGCAGTCCAAGAAAAATAATTCTATCCATCATCAATCTAGAAAATACATCCATAGAGGCAACATTCATCTGGCGTTCTTCGATAATTGTTGGTGAAATATAATTATTAAGTACAGCCGAATATTTCTCTTGACTTAAACTACTAATACCATGATCTAATTGTGCATATCTTTTAAATTCATCTTGTAGGTTCATAATCTCAATCTTTGTTAAATGGTTAACTTATAGAATTATTTTTGGTCAAAAAACTTGTTAAATTTTTCGTAATCAATAGCTGTTTTTTCAACTTTTACAGTTTCCTTTACATATGCAATAACTTGATTTTCTAAATATTGTTCAGTTATTTTTTGACGTTCTGTTTTCTTTTCAAGAATTTCTTTAGCAAAGTTATCTAAATATTCGTCAGGAATACTTACCGATCCATACATTTGAAATTGAGCTCTAGCATATTCTTTAGCAGAAACTAACAATTCTTTTTCGTTGACCTCAATCTTCTGATCTTTAATTATTTTCCCTTTAATTAATTGCCATTTCATATCTTCTTGGAAGAATGGGTATTCTTTATCTAAACGATCTTGTGTTATATCTTCGTTTGTAGCAATTAACCAACGTTTAAGAAATTCGTCTGGTAAATCAAATTTGATTTTAGAAGTTAATTTTTCTTTAGCATCTAAATGAAATTTGTAATCAGCGTCTTTTGTAAGATTTTCTTTAGCTTGTTCTATAATTTTAGCTCTAAATTCTTCTTCAGATTTTACATTCCCCTCTCCAAAAACTTTATCGAATAATTCTTGGTTAAGTTCTGCTTCTTTAAATTCAGAGATACTATTTATGGTAAAAGAAAGTGTTTCGCTTAAATTTTCTAATTGTTTATCATCAATAGCTAACATCGATTTTAAATCTGTGTCATTTTTGAACACTTCTTTAACTTTAAATTCAATAGTTTCTCCTTTATTCTTTCCAATAAAGATTTTCTGAGCTTTTTTTGTTTTCAAAGTATTTACTAAAAACACACCATCTTCTTTCGTGATTCCATTTTCGATATTATCAGTAAAAAGACCTTTAAGCATATCGTTTTCACCAACGGTATCTTTTTCGATGTGAGACCCAAATTGTTTTTGATAACCCTCTACGTATTTATTTATTAAATCTTCGGCAGGCTCAATGTCATATAATTTAACTTTATCTTTTTTCGATAGGTTAACTTCGAATTCTGGAGCTATTGCAATATCAAAATAAAAGTCGAAAGTTTCGTCTTTATCCCAATTAATAGATTTTTGCTCAGTTTCATTTGGAAGAGGTTCTCCTAGAATATCAATTTTTTCAGTATAGATATAATTATATAATTCGTGAGAAACTTTTTTATTAATCTCATCAATTAATACAGACGTTCCATACATCTTTTTAATCATTCCCATTGGAACCTTTCCAGGTCTAAAACCTGGGATATTTGCTTTTTGTCTGTAGTCTTTAAGCACTTTTTCAACATCAGTACTGTAATCTTCCTTTTTAAGAGAGATTGTTAAGGTTGCATTTAATGCATCAATTTCCTTTTTTGTAACCTTCATTTGATCTAAATTTTGAGCAAGAATATTAAATAATAATAAAAAACCGTCTACCTATTATATATAGTTGGCAGACGGCTTTGTGCGGATGAAGGGACTCGAACCCCCACGCCTTACGGCACTAGATCCTAAGTCTAGCGCGGCTACCAATTACGCCACATCCGCTTCATTGGTAAAATGCGACCGCAAAGATAATAAAATTTTTAAATACCAAATGATAAATTCCTAAATATTAATTTTTTTGTTATTATAAATTATTATTGTATTTTGAGGTCTTCAAAAAACCATAAAACTCTTAATAATAGAATAACAAATATTAAGTATTATGAAAATTATAAATTTATCATTATTATTTAGTCTAATATTTTTTTCCAACCTTTATTCGCAAGATGTCATTAATAAAACCAAGGCAGACAGTAATAAAGTGAAGTGGGAGGCTGCTCTTGTTCAAGAAGAAATGCTTGATAAACAGAATGATACCATTCATGATAATGTAATGTGGGCTGATCAAATTGTTAAATACTCCTCGCAATATTCGAAAATTATAAAAAGTGCTAATCAGGTTTTAGGCAAACCAAATGTTATGCCTACAGGTGGTGATGCAAAAACAGCATGGTGTGTTAAAGAAAAAAAAGGAGTAGAAGTTTCCGGTGAAGCTTATATGATAGTAGGTTATGATAACCCTCAAATAATTAAGCAAGTAGTAATTGCTGAAAGTTTTAACCCAGGAGCAATAAAAGAAATACAGATATTAGCTACAGATGGGACTTCTAGAACAATATATAATTCTACACCAGCTGCAACTACAGAAAAGTCAAGATTACTTAGTGTTATATTGGATAGTCCATCAGAATTTAAAGTAGCGCAAGTAAAATTATTAATGGAGCCAGATGCAGTTCCCGGTCAAAATCAAATTGATGCAATTGCGGTTTCTGATGGTACAGATTCTGTGAAAGTTGAGATAAATATTATTCCAAAATTAAAGTTTTATGCTAATCCAGAAAGTCTTGGATCGGTAATTAATTCATCTTATGATGAAACAGCACCGATGATATCTCCAGATGGCAAACGTATTTATTTTGACAGAAAATTCCATCCCGATAATGTTGGTGGACACAATGATGAAGATGATATTTGGTATTCGGATATAAGTAAAGAAGGGGTGTGGCAAGTTCCTGAAAATATGGGGGAGCCTTTAAATAATAAATATAATAATTTTGTACAATCAATTACCCCGGATGGTAATGCATTGTTGCTGGGAAATATTTATAAGGAGTCTACTGGAGAAATGTTTCCTGGGGTCTCTTTGACTTACCGTACCAGAAAAGGTTGGGCTTATCCAGAAAAACAAAATATTAAGGGCTTTTATAATGATAGTCCCTATGCAAGTTATTTCCTCTCGAACGACGGGCGATTTTTGTTGATGTCTATTGAAATGAAAGAGGGCAGTGGAGAATTAGATTTGTATGTTTCATTTAGAAAAGGTGATAACGAGTGGGATACTCCAATTAGTTTAGGAAAAGTAATTAATACCATTGCAAATGATTATAGCCCGTTTTTAGCAGCTGATGGGCAAACTTTATATTTTTCATCAGAAGGTCATTCGGGTTACGGGAAAGCAGATATTTTTTCTTCGACAAGACTTGATGATAGTTGGCAGAAATGGTCAGAACCACAAAATTTAGGGTCTGTAGTAAATACTTCTGAAGCCGATTCTAAATATAATATTCCTGCATCGGGGAAATACGCATATTATTCAACATCAAATAATTCTATCGGTAAAAATGATATTTTTAGAATTGAATTGCCTACAATAGCAAAACCTAAGCCTGTAGTTTTAATATCGGGAGTTGTTAGAGATGGGAAAACAAATGAACCTATTGATGCAAGAATTATTGTAGAAGATTTAGAAACAGGTAAAGAAGTGGCGATAGCAAGAACTGACCCTGCAACAGGAGAATTTAAAATTATTTTACCAGCAGGTAAAAAATATGGATTTAGAGCCATTGGTTTAGGTTTCTTCGAGATTAATAAAAATATTGACTTGACAGATATTGATGAATATACGGAAATTGAAGACGAAGTGATGGCGCTTTCTCCAATTGAAGTGGGACAAGTTGTGAGATTAAATAATATTTTCTTCAATACAGGAAAAGCATCTCTTAAAGCTGAGTCTTTTTTGGAGTTAGACCGAACTGTTGAGTTTCTAAACAATAATGCAGATATGGAAATTGAGATAGGCGGGCATACCGATGATGTAGGTTCTGAAGCTTATAATCAAAAATTATCCCAAGCTAGAGCACAGTCTGTTGCAACGTACCTAATAGGGAAAGGGATAAGTACTGATAGGTTGAAAGTTGTAGGATATGGTGAATTACAACCTATTTCATTTAATAATGATGATGAAGGTCGTCAAACCAATCGACGAGTAGAATTCAAGGTACTTAAGAAATAGATTTTTCCTACATAATTAATAGGATAATTAATTTCTGATGTTTGTGTTGTTTGATAGAGTCAGTATTTATCATATCTTTCAAAGTACAGTCTTGAGAAATAGTGAGTTTAGATATAAAAGAATACCGTCAGTATTTATTAATATGTAAAGACTGATTTTTTTTGGATTTGTTTTCTTTTAACGTGTAATTAGAATACATATAAGTGAGAAGAATGGCGAAGCTGATGGCGGTCACTCCTATGAATAGCATTAATGTACACGGGAGCTGTAAGTGCAATTCTAATAATAACAGTTGTGAAAGCAAAGCCTGAATTCCGAAATAATACAGCGTAAGAAAAACTATATCTAAGACTAACCAGAACAATAAAAATATCAGAAAAAATAAGTACAGTGTAAAATTTAGAGAAGAAATTGGTTGTCTCTTTATGACCAAAAAACCAAAGGATACTGTCGAAAGTTAAGAAAATAAAAATAAGGATTAGAGATAGAGCTTTTTTTATAATAATAAAACGCTTTACTTCATTTTCGTTACTTGTGAAATCTCGATGTTTTTGCAATTTTATTAATAAATAGGATACCTCCAAATATTAGTAGAGCACCAATAGCATCAGACATCATGTGAGAAATATTATTTGAAATATGAGTCCAAATTTATGGGCTCTTCAATGTATTTAAATTCTTTAAAAGCTTGCCTAAGAAGAATTAGTGATAGAATCTCGAACTGTTTTAGGAGAGAACCAGCGAAGGGTCTTGGTAAAACTAATACTAAGCTTTGGACTTCGAAAAATAGTAATAGTACAAATGCAACTTCGATAGCTTCGAAATGGTTGTTAGAAATATACGGAGCTATAAATTGTGGTAATAAACCAATAACTTTAAAATGGATAAGGGTTAAAGAAAAAACAAAACTGAAAACAATAATGTTTCCCATCCAACGATTAAGTCTTTTGGACTCCCAGAAGTTTTCAATAATATCAAAAACTAGCGCTAATCTTTTGGCGATTTCTCTCATAAAGTATACTTTCTTACGAAAGTAAATGTATTAAAGTTTTTAAAATTTAAGCTAAGTAAAATAGGTTTTGTTATCTTTGTAAATTAATAAAAATAAATAAACACTGTTTGTAGAGTTGTTTTAAAAAAAAGATATGATTAAAATAAAATTTCCTGACGGAGCAATAAAAGAATTTGAAAAAGGAACTTCGGGCTTAGATATTGCAAAAAGTATAAGTCATAAACTAGCAAAAGAAGTTGTTGCTGTAAGTGTGAATGGTACTATTTGGGATGCTACTAGACCAATCTTTGAAGATGCAGATTTGAAACTCTTTAAATTTGAAGATCCAGAAGGTCAAGATGCATTTTGGCACTCATCGGCACATATTATGGCCGAAGCTTTAGAGCTCTTATACCCTGGAATTAAATTAGGAATAGGACCAACTGTTGATAATGGCTTTTATTATGATGTTGATTTGCCAGAGGGAGCTAGCCTAACTGATGCCGATTTTAAAAGATTAGAAGATAAAATTTTAGAGCTATCTCGACAAAAAAATGAGTTTGTTAGAACTGAAGTGTCTAAGAAAGAAGCTTTGAAAGTATTTACTGAAAAAGGTGATGAATATAAATTAGAGTTGATTAATGAACTTGAAGACGGAACCATAACTTTTTATAAACAAGGAAACTTTACAGATTTATGTAGAGGACCTCATATTCCGAATACAGGATTAGTTAAGGCAGTTAAAATAATGAGCCTCGCGGGAGCATATTGGAGAGGAGATGAGAAAAATAAACAATTAACTAGAGTTTATGGAATTACCTTTCCTAAACAGAAATTATTGTTAGAATATCTTGAACGATTAGAAGAGGCTAAAAAACGCGATCATAGAAAATTAGGGAAAGAATTAGAGTTGTTCCATTTCTCACAAAAGGTAGGAATGGGTTTACCTCTTTGGCTGCCACGAGGAGCGCAACTCCGAGAGCGTTTAGAAAATTTCTTAAAAAAAGTTCAGAAAGATTTTGGTTATTTACCTGTTATTACCCCACATATTGGGAATAAAGATTTGTATGTAACCTCAGGACATTACGCAAAGTACGGAGCCGATTCTTTTCAACCTATAACTACACCACAAGAAGGAGAGGAGTACTTGTTGAAACCTATGAATTGTCCACATCATTGCGAAATTTTTAATGCTCGTCCACATTCCTATAAAGAATTACCAATTCGTTATGCCGAATTTGGAACTGTTTATCGTTACGAACAGTCGGGAGAATTACATGGTTTGACTAGAGTACGGGGGTTTACTCAAGACGACGCCCATATTTTTTGTCGTCCAGATCAGCTTAAAGAAGAGTTTCTTAAAGTGATGGATATTGTCTTATATATCTTTAGAGTATTGAAGTTTGAAGATTTTTCTACACAAATTTCATTAAGAGATAAAGAGGATAGAAGTAAATATATTGGATCCGAAGAAAATTGGGGAAAAGCAGAGGCAGCCATTATTGATGCTGTAAAAGAAAAAGGGATTGACGCTGTTGTTGAATATGGAGAAGCTGCATTTTATGGACCAAAGTTAGACTTTATGGTTAAAGATGCCTTGGGAAGAAAATGGCAGTTGGGAACGATTCAGGTTGATTATAATTTGCCAGAACGATTCGAATTAGAATATAAAGGTTCTGATAATAAGATGCACAGGCCTGTAATGATTCATAGAGCCCCATTTGGATCGATGGAGCGATTTATTGCTGTGTTGATAGAACATACAGCAGGAAAATTTCCGCTTTGGTTAACTCCAGAACAGGTCGTTATTTTACCTTTGAGCGAGAAATTTAACGAATATGCAAAAAAAGTTTCAGAATTGCTTGAAAATTACGATATTCGCAGTTTTGTTGACGATAGGAATGAAAAGATTGGTAAGAAGATAAGGGACAACGAGTTAAAGCGTATCCCATATTTGCTTATTGTAGGCGAAAAAGAGCAAGAAGAAGAAAAAATATCCGTACGTAAGCAAGGAGACGGTGATAAAGGAGTGATGGAGATAGAAAAATTTGCTCAAATAATAAATAAAGAAATTAAAGAAACATTAGCTTTTAACAAATAATTGGAGGACTAAGTCATAGGAAAGAAAAGAAGATTTACGCCCAGAAGAGATCTAGGGCCAAAGTTTAGAAAAAACGAAGAAATTCGTGTGCCAGAAGTACGAGTTGTTGGCGAAGAAGTGGAATCGAAAGTCATGTCTTTGCGCGATGCTATAAAATTAGCTGTCGAATTAGAGGTAGATTTAGTCGAAATTTCGCCTAAAGCAGAACCTCCTGTTTGTAAATTGATAGATTATAAAAAATACGTTTATCAAGTTAAACAAAAGCAAAAAGAGATAAAATCTAAATCTGTAAAAACAATTGTTAAAGAGATTAGATTTGGACCAAATACAGACGAACATGATTATAATTTCAAAAAAAATCATGCTGTAAGCTTTTTAAATGATGGTTTTAAAGTTAAAGCGTTTGTCTTTTTTAAAGGAAGAACTATTATTTTTAAAGAAAAAGGAGAAATATTATTGTTAAGATTTGCCCAAGAATTAGAGGAATTGGCTAAAGTAGAGTCGCTACCTAAATTAGAGGGTAAAAGAATGATAATGATGTTAGCCCCAAAAGCTAAAAAGAAGTAAAACCGGTTTGTTGAAGATTCAAACCATTAATATAAATAGTAATGCCAAAAGTTAAAACAAAATCCAGTGCAAAAAAGCGTTTCAAGCTTACTGGTACAGGTAAAATTAAAAGAAAGCATGCTTTTAAAAGTCATATTTTGACCAAGAAGACCAAAAAACAAAAGAGAAATCTTACAAAATTTGGTACGGTTCATAAGACTGACCTTAAGAACATTAAATTGTGCTTAAACATGAAGTAATTCTTTTAGATTTATCTTAAAAGAAAAAGTAAAATTAGTGATTAACTAGATTTGTATTAGCTAAAAAAGATTCCCAAGAAATGAGGAACGCTAAGCAGTCGAAAAAGTAAAAAATTATGCCAAGATCGGTAAACGTTGTGGCCGCAAGAGCCCGTAGAAAAAGATTAATGAAATTGACTAAAGGTTATTTCTTATCAAGAAATAATGTTTGGACAGTTGCTAAAAATGCTCACGAGAAAGCATTAACTTATGCTTACAGAGATAGACGTGTTAAGAAAAGAAACTTCCGTGCTTTATGGATTCAGCGTATCAACGCTGCAGCGAGAATGCACGATATGTCTTATTCGCAATTTATGGGCTTAGTTCATAAAAAGAATATTGAATTAAACAGAAAAGTTCTTGCTGATTTAGCAATGAATAACCCTAAAGCTTTCGAAGCAGTTGTTAAGGCAGTGAGAAAATAATCTTTAGAAGATATATTTTATAGAAGAGTTACTATTTTAGTAACTCTTTTTTTTGTTAATATTCAAACATACTAAAATATTTATCTAGATATGTTTTTAAATATTTTCTAAATAGATATTAATATTTACTTTAGAACATTCAAAAGAATAAATTATTAAAACTATAAAGATATGAAAGTAACAATTGTTGGAGCAGGTGCAGTAGGTGCAAGTTGCGCTGAATACGTAGCAATAAAAGATTTTGCTGACGAAGTAGTATTGATTGATATTAAAGAAGGTTTTGCCGAAGGTAAAGCAATGGATTTAATGCAAACATCATCTTTGAATGGTTTCGATTCTGCAATTACAGGAACAACAGGAGATTATTCTAAAACAGCAAATAGTGATATTGCAGTAATTACTAGTGGTATTCCTCGTAAACCAGGAATGACTCGTGAAGAGCTAATTGGAATCAACGCAGGTATTGTAAAAGATGTATCTGAGAATTTAGTAAAACACTCTCCAAATGTAGTTCTTATTGTTGTTAGTAACCCAATGGATACTATGGCTTATTTAGCTGCTAAATCTACAGGTTTACCTAAGAACAGAGTTATTGGAATGGGTGGAGCCTTAGATAGTGCACGTTTCAAGTATAACTTAGCACAAGCTATGGATTGTCCTACATCGGAAGTTTCTGCAATGGTAATTGGTGGACACAGTGATACAGGAATGGTTCCATTAATTGAGAAAGCAACTCGTAACAGTCTTCCTGTTTCAGAATTTTTAAATGCAGAGCAACAATCAGAAATTGTGGAAGCAACAAAAGTTGGTGGTGCGACTTTAACTAAATTATTAGGAACATCGGCATGGTATGCCCCAGGAGCCGCTGTCTCGGAAATGGTTAAAGCAATTGCTTTAGATACAAAGAAAATTTTCCCTTGCTCGTGTTTATTAGACGGTCAATATGGATTGAACGATATTTGCATTGGAGTTCCTGCTGTTATTGGTAAGAATGGTATCGAGCAAATTTTAGAAGTTGAACTTTCAGATGCTGAAAAAGAAAAAATGAAATCTTCGGCTGAAGCAGTTCGTAAAACAAATGGTTTATTAGACTAAGTTTAATAGTTATTATAATAATATAGGCTAGCTCAAATTGGGCTGGTCTTTTTTTTGTATTTTCGTAAAGTGGTACTCTACGATGCACATACTCATTGTAATAATATTAATAACCCCAATATTATCTCAGTTTTTAATATTATTGCCGATGCACATAATACTCCAAGCCTAAGCAAAGGGAAATATTTTTCTATTGGCATACATCCTTGGTATCTTTCTGATTGGGAATTGGCTTTGAAACAACTACAAAAAATAGCCATAAGAAAAGAGATCGTTGCCATAGGAGAATGTGGGTTAGATTTTAACAACGCCACTAATAAAGAAATACAAAAAGAAGTATTTATTAAGCAAGTAAGGTTATCAGAAAAGATAAGAAAGCCAATGCTGATTCATTCAGTTCGTACATACGCTGATATATTAAGCATTCGAAAGGAAAAAAAAGTTAAACAAAAATGGTTGTTTCATGCCTACAATAGTTCTTGGCAGATGACGGAACAATTGCTTAATAATAATTGCTATTTTTCTTTTGGAGAAATGAGTTTAAAAGAATCGAAAAATATAACTGAGGTAATAAAAAAAATACCATTGACTAGAATGCTGATAGAAACAGATGAGAATGAGAATTGTTTGTTGCAAGTTTATCAAAAAATATCAGAAATAAGAAAAATTGGAATTGAACAACTTATTTCGATTCAAAAAGATAATTTTAAAGATTTTTACGAAATAATAGATAATAATGATTAGAAGATATATTAGTATCCTATTTATTGGACTAGCGACTTTTACTTTTTCGCAGAAGAATATAACAGAAGTAACTATTTTACACATGAACGATTTGCACGCTAAAATTAATCGTTTTCCACAGCTAAAACATGTGGTAGATAGTATCAGAGAAGTAAATAAAGAAGTCTATTTAGTGGCCGCAGGCGATTTGTTTTCTGGAAACCCAATTGTTGATAGATATAAAGATAGAGGTTTCCCTATTATTGATATGATGAATGATTTACATTTCGATTTATCATGTCTTGGGAATCATGATTTTGATTATGGGCAGGAAATTTTAAATGATAGAATGTCTGATGCCAACTTTCCTTTTATTTGTGCCAATATTAATACAAAAAAAGCTATCGTAAATCAACCGAAACCATATTATGTTATAACTACAAAATCGGGAATTAAAATTGGATTTTTAGCTTTACTTCAGATTGGTAGAAATGGTTACCCAGATTCTCATCCAAAGAATTTTACAAATATTGAGTTTGCTGATCCAATGAAAGAGATTAAGAAATATAAAAAGTTATTGAATTCTTTCGATATTCAGGTTGCTCTCACTCATTTGGGAGAGGATGCTGATATGGAGTTAGCAAGGCAAAATAAATGGTTGGATTTAATAATTGGTGGACATACACATACAATTATGGATCCTGCAGTGAGAGTAGGAACCGTTTTAGTAACTCAGGCGGGAGGGAATGTTAAGTATATAGGAGTGAGTAAGTTGAAATTCGAAGATAAGAAATTAGTAAGTATTTCAGATCAATTAATCCCTTTAAAATACCAAGCTAGAGATTCTATTTTTCAAGCAAAAGTTAATGCTTATTCCAAAAATCCAAAATTTCAGAAGCAAATAGCGACAATAACTTACGATATTGATTCGCCAGAAGAGATTGGGCAGATGATGGCAGATGCATATAAGGATGGTTTAGGAGCAGATATAGCATTCCAAAATATTGGAGGAGTGCGTTCCAAATATATTAAAGAAGGTCCAATGAAACTTTTAGATATTATGTTCCTAGATCCTTTTAATAACGAAATTATGCTTTTCGATATGACAAAGAAAAATTTGCTGTCATTTTTGCGATATTCTTTTTCTATAAGAAATGAGCGTAATCAGTTAGTATCAGGAATAAAAGCAGACTTTAGAACGAATAAAAAGGGCGAATTGACCGATATTGTTCTTACCGATTTAGAAGGAAATAATTTGGATGAGTCAAAAGTTTTCAAGGTAGCGATTAATAGTTATATGGCTAGTAGTTATGATTTTACTGTTAAAGATAAAGCACAATTTACAGGGCAATTTTCTAACGATTTATTGATTCGTTACTTTAAAAAATATTTCCCTGTTTTAAAATAATATATATTGAAGAAAAAGATTCTTTTTATATCGCCTTATCCCCATGGAATAGGACCATCTCAGAGGTTTCGATTCGAACAATATTTAGATTTTCTGTCTGAATATTTTGATTGTAATCAGCAGACCTTCTGGGACAAAAGAGCTTGGGACGTTTTATTTAAAGAAGGAAAAGTTGTGGCAAAATTTTATTTCCTAATTAGAGCCTTTTTTAGTCGTATTATTTTGCTTTTTTCAATTTCTAAGTACGACCTTATTTTTATTCACAGGGAGATGGCACATATTGGACCACCAATTTTTGAATGGTTTGTAGCTAAAATCTTGAAGAAAAATATCGTTTATGATTTTGATGATGCTATTTGGAATTTAAATTATTCAAATAAAAATCCGCTAGTTAAGTATTTTAAAGCAACATGGAAAGTCGCTAAGATTTGTAAATGGGCAACAGCTGTTTCTTGTGGAAATCAATATTTATCCAACTTTGCCAAGCAATACAATAAGCAAGTTTTTATCATTCCAACGACCATCGATACCAACTATCATCAGAATATTGATAATAATGAACATAAATTAACAATTGGTTGGACAGGAACTTTGACAACTTTGAAACATATCAATGTAATATTACCTGTGTTGAGAAAATTAGAAAAAAAATATGATTTCGATTTTAGAGTTATTGCCAACGATAAACCTCAATTACAATTAGATTGTTTAGAATATGTAAAGTGGAAAAAAGAGAGTGAAATTGAAGATTTATCGGTGATTGATGTTGGACTTATGCCTTTGCCTAATGAAGAGTGGGAAAAAGGCAAATGTGGGTTTAAAGGTCTGCAATACATGGCTTTAAGTATTCCGACGGTGATGTCGCCTGTAGGTGTTAATAACGAAATTATTCGAGATGGAGAGAATGGATTTCTGGCTTCTTCTGAAAATGAGTGGATTGATAAAATATCTCAATTGATAGAATCAAAAACACTACGAGAGAAACTAGGAAAAGCGGGAAGAAGAACTGTCGTTGATACATTTTCTGTTGAAGCCAATAAGCAGAAATATTTAGATTTGTTTAATTTTGTTCTGAGTGTGAGATAATCTCTAAAAGTTCGCTAAGTATCATGGCTGTTGCTCCCCAAATAACTTTACCCTCAAAATCAAAATAAGGAAACTCTATATTGTTTTTCGATTTTATCTTTGTATTTCTTGGATTTTGTAAATGATTAATTGGAATTTCGTATATGTCGGTTACTTCGTAATTTTCAGAATTTGCGGTCTCAATATTGCTGCAAAAAGCAAGATAGGGTTGAACGGAAATTTGGCTTATTGGAATATTGAGAGATGTTAAGGGGCCTAATATTTTAAAATATCGATGACTTAGATTTATCTCCTCAAAGGTTTCACGAATGGCTGTATCGATTAAATCTTGGTCTTTCTTGTGCTCGAATTTGCCTCCTGGAAAACTTATTTGTCCACTGTGGGGGCCATTATAGTTTGCTCGTTGTGTTAATAATACATGCAATTTTTCTTCTTTATAGAAAAGAAGAATTAAGACGGCACTTTTTCTAATAGTTTTTAAATTAATGGAATGGTCTCGAATAATCCTATCCGAAGGAGCCATTTTGTATTGGTATTTTTTTCCTGGTAAAGAATCTTCGATGGATTGCTTTATTTTTTCTATTCTAATCATTTATTCAAAATAAGTTTCTGTGCAATAGAAATAAATTTATTGGCAATAGCTTTAGTGTCATAGTTGTTAGTAATGAGTCGATAAGCTTCTTCTGCAATGATATCTGAATTCGCTTTGTTGTTTTTTATTTTGAGGATTGTATCCGCTATTTCTTGGGGCTGAGAAGATGTTAGAGTAATATTCTTATTATTTACGAAAAGTTCTTTTATTCCAGGAGTATCCTTGGTGATAATTGGCTTTTTACAAGCTGCATAATGGAAAATCTTATTAGGAATTACCATCTCTGCTTTTGGTGTATCTCCAAAAATACCAAGACAAATATCGAATTGATTTATTGCTTTGGGCAAGTCAATATATTTAAGCCAACCTTGTAAATCAATATTGGTAATTTTCTCTTTAGAGATAATCTTTTTTATTTCTTCAAATTCAAAACCATTTCCAATTAATCTAAAAGTGATATCGGGTTGCGATAAGAGTATTTTTGCAGCAGCTATTATATTTTTAACTCCTTGAAGAGGAATAAATCCTCCATAAAATCCAATAATAAATTCGCTGTTTTTTTGGGTTGTTTCTTCAGGATAAAAAAAGGAGCAATCAGCACCAATTTCAATGACTTCAATTTTATTATTGGGGATATTAAATTGTTGATTATAGTATTTTTTATGCTCTAGGGTATCTGCTATTATTTTATTAGCATATTTAAACGCAATTTTGTCTTTTAGATAATTTTTATAAGCTCTAGGGCTATATTTATTTACTTGTTTAAAGTCAAATACCTTTGTTAAGTATCTTGAAATTAAGGGATCGAAAATTAATGGTTTATTAGAATTTTTCTTGACATATTTTACATCTTTATGAGTAAATGAGGGTAAAAAGATAATATCTACATCTTTAGAC
Source organism: Bacteroidales bacterium (assembly GCA_027064025.1). GTDB lineage: Bacteria > Bacteroidota > Bacteroidia > Bacteroidales > JAFGXI01 > JAFGXI01. Next base: position 198 of record JAMOQL010000048.1, on the reverse strand, counting down.
AATTCTTTAATTAGATTTCTAGAATTTTTATTATGTTTTTTGAAGGTTAAGTGAATTATTTCGACGCCTAAATTTTCAAGTCCAATCGAGATTACTTTTGTCCTGTTGTACTCTTTGTCGTAGTTACCTGTAAATAATACTTTTTTAAGCATTGTATTAATTCTTACATTCGCTAATAAAACCTAAACTGAGTATATC
>JAMOQL010000047.1 GCA_027064025.1 Bacteroidales bacterium | reverse complement strand
TAATTCGTCGATTGGAAAATTATGAGATTCCCAAATACCTCCATTAATTTCAGAGTAAGTCTGTAAATCGCCAAAGTAATTAGTAATTGGCATTCCAAACGTATTAGAAATATGTAGAGTCATACTTGGATCTTGAAAATATACAGAACCATTAAAAGCATTATCAAAAATGGATATATTTACGGTATCTTGTGGTATTGGAGTGTTAATTCGTCCAATATATCCGAAGAGTCCTTGAAAATTTTGATTATTCATACTAATTGTTATATCTAATTGATCGCTAGAGCTTGCTGTACCATCGGTTAGTTTTAAATCGAAATTGACTAAAACGCGATTGCTACTAAAAACTAAGGAGTAATCTTCTAGATGAGTAGTTAAATCGTAATGAAAATTTCCCGAAGCGTCTGGATGAATATTTGCAACAAATGGCTGTCCATTTTTTACTAAGGCAGGAAATGTTAAATTTAATATCCCACCTTCGGTAAAAGTTGAATTTACTTTAACATTAATATCAATAGCATCGTAATGCACACTATCTAACTGTTCTTGATTACTAACTAAAAAGTCGTAATACAAAGGTATCTCTGGAAAATGTTTATAACCATTTTCTAATGGTGCAGCATCGTAAGTCGTTTTGTTGTACTGATCCATAGTTGGGAAAGCCTGATCTGAAAGCGAAATTAATTCATCAGCCGCTTTAGTGTATATTCTTTTATCATACATTAAATATAGAAAACCATTGCTCCCTTCCTCAAAAAGCTCATCATCATCATAATCTCTAATGATATCTCGAACCGTCAATTTAGTATGTGCTACTGCACCGGCAACAGAGGGAGAGTAATCTACTGTTTTGGAAACCTTATCGAAATCGGTATAATCTTTCACACAAGATTGTTGTGAAACCACCATAGAAGCCAGAGCCCCTACAAATAGAATGGATTTTAACTTAAACATTTTCATCATATATGTATTTATTTTATTAGTAGCAATATATTTTAGACGTAAGGTCTTATTAAAAGGTTGTAAACATTTCTATTATTTTCCTTGGGGAACTTCGTAATTATACAAAAATCCATCGGAACTTCCTGCAATTAGCCGAAACTGATTACTTCCATAATTGAACAGAGAGATACTAAATTCTGTTGCTCCTTTTAATGGGAAATTTTTATAAATAGTGCCCTCCCCATTGAATAAGTAAAGGTTCTTATTTTGATAATCGGTTACACCAAATTTCATATCTTGAGAAGAAAACTCGAAAGGAATAGCTGGACTCAAGTCGCCATCAAAATCGTAATTTCTTTCTTTTTTTAAATCGTAAAGAATCTTTATTTCTCCTTTATCGGAATAAACCACATCGAAAAGCGAATTAGAATTAAAATTATCAATCAGAGCGTAATGATTCTTACTAACACTCAAGCCTTCTTTTTCAAATATATCGCCTTTTTCATTTATCATAAAAATATTTCCATTTGGATTAGTACTTGTAAAATAAGGAATCTTGTCTTTATAAACCAAATAAAATGGATTGTTAATAGACTTCTGTATGGCCTTTTTAAGAGTAATTTTTTCTTCTCCTCTACGATTAAGGATATAAATCCTGTTTTTATCTGCCGCTAGAATATAGTCTGTTTCTCCTATCCTAAAATGCTGAATTTCTTTTGTAATATAAGCTTCCGACTCGCCAAACTCCCAACCAGGGAGTATATTACCATGAATATCGTAAACATATATTTTTTTGTCTTTACAAGGAATAAAGAATCGATAGTCTCTTCCTCCATCGTAATCGAAAACCGAAATCCCTGCTGTAGCTGGAGCTGGTAATTCAATCGGAAAATTCTCTACATTATTACTTATTCTGTCAATAATATAAATTTTATCTTTTGTATTAAATAGATATTGTAACTTATTATTTCTGTAATAATCTATTTGATAAACTTTACTCATTATCTTTCCATCAATTTTTTTCTTCCACAAAGTCTTACCAGCTCTATTTACCAAATATATAGTATTGTTGATGTCTTGTAAAAATATTTCTTTTTTACTGTTTCGGTGATTAATAACAATTTGTGGTTTTATGATTACATTAGTATCTAACTTACTCGCCCACACCGTTCTAGGCTTTTCTATTATTACAGGATTGTATTTTAAAAGTACGTTTGAATACAACATATCTTCTACATTATTAACTTGTAATACTAACGATTGGAATTTCTTAATCGCTTTAAAATTATGATTGTATAATTTACTCAGATCCGACGAAAAACAGCTTGTAAATAAATCTTTACTTAAAGAAATATTAGCATAAAAGAATAAATTGGACTCCGAAGATATTTCGGCTTGTAATTGTTTAAAATAAGTATCGTTGGATAACACGGTTTTTCGTTCATAAGCATCAATAAATTGCTTTAAATCTTTAATACTATTTCCAAAGACTATGTAATCTTCAACAAAAGTAAAATAATTCGATCTTGCATGGGCAAATACTCTTCCAAAACATTGCGATGGCAAGTCTGATTCAGGGAATTGATATATTTTTGTAGACTTTTCTTCTGTTATCTGATAATTAATAAATAGGCTACTAAGATCTGAGTTTTTCTTTGCAGACCAATTTTCTAATAATGGTGTAAAAGCATCCATCGTTTGACTTTTACCTTTGGTTTCCATAATTAGATAAGTATTCTGAAACAGATCTAAAGGATTAATTTGCGTATATACCAATGTTATTTCATTCTCGACAACTTCTGAAAAGGCTTTTTTCAAATCAAAGTCATACTTATTTTTAAAAGTATCGAACCATAAATTTGTATTTAATTTCTGACCTTTCCTCTCGAAATATTGAGATTGTTTTTCTAAAAATAAATCAAAATCGGACAAATTCAAACTTAATAACACAGAAGTACTCGCTGGTAAGACTTCACTAACATCAAATGAACCCGACGACTGATTTTTAAAAATATTTAAGTAGTTATTCGAAGAGTCGTTCGATTGTGTAAAACCGTTAAGAATAACAGATTGTTTTTCTATATTAATATCTAACTCAGCCCAATCGCCAAAGTATTCTACATTTCTAAAATCTTTATGATATTTTTTATTAATATATTTTTTGAATAAATGCGAAAAGGTTCTAAACTGAATGTACACGTTTAAATCGACATGATTGCCTGCTGTTTTAAATACTTTACTAAAATCAGAATCATCGATAATTGATTTTGGATTATCTAACTGTCTAATAGATTCTTCGAGCAACAACTCGGAAGGGCTGCAAATAAGAAGACCTTTGTAAAAAGCATAGGATAAATTTGCTTTCCCTTTTTGCTTAAATTCAATAGTAATAATTTTTGTATTCTGATAATTTCTCGATTTTACAGATCCAATTTTCTGAACTTTACTTTTGATATAATTATGAATATTTTCTTCCGATGTCAATTCATCTGTTTCTATAATATAAGTGGGCTGAATGGTCGATTTACCGACTACAGACAAAGCAACTAATAGAGGTTTCTTTTTAATCAGCTCATCTAATTCAGGGAATTTTTTAAAGGTAGAATCTATACTTATCAATTCTCTACTAAGTTCCTTGAAACTAGGCTCTTCTATTAAGTTAGACCAGAAATCGTTATCCCCTTGCAGATGCTCTGAAAAAGTATAATAATTTTTAATCTCGAACAATACTG
>JAMOQL010000046.1 GCA_027064025.1 Bacteroidales bacterium | reverse complement strand
TACCATCAACTCTTACTTTTGTGTATCCTTGCTTACGTAATTGCTCAAAGAGTTCTCTATAATGACCTTTTCTTCCTTTTACCATAGGTGCAAGAACAATAACTTTTGCTCCATCAAAATTGGACATTATTTTTTTATGAATCTGCTTATCAGTATATTGCTTCATCTTTTTGCCAGTGTTATAAGAATAAGCATCTGCAACACGAGCATATAATAATCTAAGAAAATCATAAATTTCGGTAACAGTACCAACAGTGGAACGAGGATTTTTGTTAGTAGTTTTCTGTTCTATAGAAATAACAGGACTAAGTCCGGTAATTTTATCAATATCAGGACGTTCCATATTGCCAATAAACTGTCTGGCATAAGCAGAAAATGTTTCCATATATCTTCTTTGTCCTTCTGCATAGATGGTATCAAAAGCTAAACTAGATTTACCACTACCACTCAAACCGGTGATGACAACTAACTTATTTCGGGGAATATCTAAATCAATATTCTTTAAATTATGTGCACGTGCTCCTTCAAGTCGCAATATATTTTCTTCTTTCATTCTTCAATTTTTATTTCTTCTCCCCGTAAATGCCTAATTTATTGCTCATTTTAGATTTAACACCTTGATATAGATACATATCTTCAATAGGAAGTTTAACATTATATTTCTTGTGATATTTATTTGTTAATGTGCTGGTTTTAAGCCATGGATTTAACTCTTTTAATATTCCGTATGAAATATTATTAGATTTTGCAAAATCTGCCCAATTAATAAATGAAGAATCTATTGTAACATATTTAGTTTTAAAAACAGGGTAGAGGTCGCATTCTCGTAACTGAAAACCATATTTTGAGGGATTAGCAAAAATAGTTTTTAAAGCAATAATACGATAGACATAACGACTTGTCTCAGAGTTAAGTGAAAGATCGTAGTAATTATCAACCTTTTGTAAATTTAACTGTTTATTAATGCCTCCCATTCCCATATTATAAGATGCAGCTACTAAAGTCCAATTATTGTAAAGTTTATATGAGTCTTTTATATAATCACATGCTGCCTGAGTAGCTTTCTCAACATTATATCTTTCATCAATATCCTTATTTACTTCAAGATTATATTCAATGGCTGTTTTTTTCATAATTTGCCAAAATCCTCTTGCTCCTGAGGGAGAAACGGCTTGTGTTAGTCCACTTTCTATTAATGAAAGGTATTTGAAATCAGAAGGAATATTATTGATTTGTAGTATTGAGTCAATAATCGGAAACCATCTATTTGCCCTTTTAAAAAGTAGTAGAGTATTAGAATGCCAATAAGTATTTACTAGAATTTCTCGTTCTAATTTTTCATTTATGTAATAGATATTTAAAGGTATATTTTCATTACAAAAATCAGCTTTTACCGGCATAGGAGGATTATATATTTTATAATCAGTATGATATGATTCCTGATAACTTCTACCGGGAACTTCATTACTATTTTTTGAAAATGAGAAAATACTAAAGGCTGCTATGGATAATAGGCTTATTATGATATAGATATTTATTTTTTGCATTTATTATTAGATTATTGTATTGAGTTTCAGGTAATTACAGAAGTTAAATTATACAGCTATTATTTTCGTTTATTTATGCAAAGTAAGTGAAAATATCTAAAAAGAAAAATAAAAAGCTAAATTGTTTTCGGCTATTTTTTACCTTAAATAGTTTATAAAATTAACTTGATGATAAATGCGTGTTAAAGGTTTGTAATGATTCACTTTTGAATAATTAATATGAGATAATATGAGAATCTCTTAATAAATCATTAACGGTTTTTACCGGGCTAAATGTTTCAATTGGTACTTCTATAAAAATAGTATTCCAAAAAGCCATTGCACCGTTCCATAAACCTGGTAATTCCATGGCTTTAAGAGTTTTACCATCTTTAGATTTTTTTGAGATAAATGCAGAATTATTGTCAATAAAATCTTTTAAATTATATTTTTTTCCTTTATGGTTTTTTATAAAGCAAACCAGATCTACCGGATTAAAATGTGTCGATTGCTTCATCAACTCCATTTGTTGGCTATTATTGGCATCAATTTCTGCTGATTCCACTATTTGTAGTCTTATTTCTCCATTTTTTTCTACCCAAAATGGACCGCCACCAGGCTCTCCCACATTCTTAACCATTCCACAAACTCTTAATGGTCTATTTAAGATATTATACAAATAATCCAGTTTTTCGTATTTATCTAAATCTTTAATTTTAGAACTTATATTCAAGTTTAATTTATTGATAATAAAGCTTATAGAATGCTCTATACCGTCTCCATCTTCTAAAAGATTCAATAGATAATCTATCTCTTTCTTAAGGCTTAGGCCAAAACCGGCAAGGGCTTTCTTGTATTTAATCGTTGGCTGGCGTTTTTCATCACGTACGACATTATCTATGTTTTTAATAAATATTAAATCAGCATTAAGCTCATTTAAATTTTCTATTAGAGCACCATGCCCTCCAGGTCTGAAAAGTAATTTACCATTAGTATCTCTGAATACATTATTATTATCATCTACAGCAATAGTATCAGTAGATGCTTTTTGATTTGAAAGGTTAATATTAAATTTCACTTTATATTTTTCTTCATAATCAGCAATAATTTTACTTAATAAATCAGTAAATTTTGATTGATGTTCAGGCGATACTGTAAAATGAATATTTGCAATACTATCTTTAGAAATAGCATATTGAATAGCTTCCATAAGGTGCTCTTCCATAGCTAGTTTTGCTCCTTCCTTATAAGAATGAAATTTTATTAAAGCCTTAGGAAGTGAAGCGTAATTTAGTCCTTTACTCTCAAGCAAAGCGTCAAGTATTGCTTTTGCATTTTTATCTAAATCATCATTGATATCAGTTTCAAAACAATGTTTGAGATCATCATAAAAAGCAAATTTATTAAGGTTATTAAAGAATTCCAATGATAATTTATTCTCAGGTTTATTTATTAGGTCGGAATACGAATTAGTGTTTAAAGAGTTTTTAAATTCGAATAAATGCTTGAACATTCTACTGGCAGCACCGGAAGCAGGAACGAATTTCAGTATTTTCAAATCCTTTGAATACTTATCATAGAACTCTATTCCACTTTTATACTCTTCCTCTTTTAATACATGTATTCCGTCGGAGGGAGTAGCAGGTCTGATTATATTAGCAAATGGAAAACCTATTTTAAAGCTATCAATTTGATTTTCAATTTGTTTTATATCAATACCTTTTGATTTGATAAATTCTAAATCCGTATCAGTAAGCTCTAGCATAATGCAATAAATTAGTGAATGTCAAAAGTAAAAAAAAATGATGCGAGAAAGATTTTAATTTAATAAAAAAGACTAAATTTGCATCTCTTTATTATGAACAAATGCCCAGGTGGCGGAACTGGTAGACGCGTCAGCTTGAGGGGCTGGTGGCCTTATGGTCGTGCAAGTTCGATTCTTGTTCTGGGCACAAATAAAAAACCGCTTTTGGCGGTTTTTTTATGCCCAGAATAAGGCGAGAAGTTTTCATCTTCAATTATACTAAAAGCAATTCTCATTAAAGGAGCGTTTGGTTCTCCTTCAATGGATTTAAATAACCGTGTTAACAATGTTTGATTCATAAAAAATTATTTTTACAAAAATATATAAAAAACCTATGTGTATATAA
>JAMOQL010000045.1 GCA_027064025.1 Bacteroidales bacterium | reverse complement strand
AACTTCCAGTAAGCTTTTGCATACCTTTCATTCCATGAGTACCCATTAACACAAGTAAAGCATCCGATTCTACAGCATATTCTCCCAAAGTCGAAAAAACACTCCCTTCTTTTATAACATATTTTACCTTTTTCCCAAATTCAATTTCTACGTTCTCAACTGATTTATCCATTCCAACACGAGCAGACTCTATATCAGATTTTTCATCGATAATATGTACTAATTCAACTGTTGATTTATTGATATCGGATAATTGCAATGCATGCTCTAATGCAATTTGCGCTTTAGGAGAAAAATCCCATGCCACTAAAATGTTTTGTTTATTTGCCATAATTAAAAATTTATTTTTATAGATGCTAGATATGATTCTTTTGACATAAAAGTAAAAAGATTTATGTAAATATTAATATGATTACGTAAAATCATTACTTTTGTTTACAAAATTAGATAATAATGAGAAAATTCATGAAATTCTTGGTTAGAAATATCCCAAGAATCTATTTAATAAAATTTAGTTTTGCTTTTAGCTATATCTTTTCACTTTTCTATATTGGAAATAAACAAGAGTGTCCAATTTGCGAAGGCCATTTTCGTAAATTTTTACCTTATGGATATACTGACACAAATAGCGATAACCGACTTTGCCCTAGATGTTTATCTTTAGAAAGGCATCGTTTAATTTGGCTTTATTTGCAAAATAAAACTGATATTTTCACAAAACCTACAAAAATGCTTCATATTGCACCTGAACAATCTTTTTACAAACGATTTAAAAAAATTGATACTCTAACTTATCATACTGGTGATTTAGAATCTCCAATTGCCGATTACCATTTTGATATTCATAAAATTCCTTTCGATAATAACAGTTACGATTTTGTGATGTGTAATCATGTATTAGAGCATGTCGAAGATGAGTTTAAAGCAACATCAGAAATTTATAGAGTTTTAAAACCTGGAGGTTGGGCTATTTTACAAGTTCCTATTAATTTATCGTTTGACAAAACATACGAGGATTCAAGTATTGTTGATGCAAAAGAACGCGAGAAACATTTCGGTCAATACGACCATGTTCGTTGGCATGGTAAAGATTATGGTAAAAGATTAGAACAATCTGGGTTTAAGGTAGATGAGTTAGATTACGTAAGTAATTTCACTGATAAAGATATCGAAAGGATGAGATTAGCAAAGAATGAAATTTTATATATTGCTAAAAAAATATAAGATATTTTGATTCTTCTTTCAAGCTCATACTTCCCCAATATTCAATACTTAAGTAAATTCTTTTGGAATGATAAACTCATCATTGAAGGCAATGAGAATTTTCAGAAACAATCTTTTCGAAATAGATGTGAAATACTTTCTGCTAATGGGAAAATGAGCCTATTCGTTCCTGTTGTTAAAGGTAAAGATCAAAAAACAAAAATTAAAGATGTTAGAATTGATTATTTTACAGATTGGCAAAAACAACATCTAAAATCGATTGAAAGTGCTTATAACTCTTCTCCTTTTTACGAATATATTATCGATGATATTTTATTTGTTTTTAAAACAAAGGAGCCATTCTTATTCGATTTAAATCTAAAAATCTTAGATGTCATTAAAAGCTATTTAGATATTGACAGAATACCTATTATAAGTAATGAATACATCGAACAATCTGATTTTGACTATAGAAATTCGATACATCCAAAGTCTAAAATGCAAAAGAAAGATAATGATTTTTTTGCCACGAAATATTATCAGACTTTTAACGATAAGTTTGATTTTATACCAAATCTTTCTATCCTCGATTTATTATTTAATGAGGGTCCAAGGAGTAGAGATATTATTCTTGAAAGCATAAAAAAAGCGTAGACTACGCTACGCTACGTGTGATTTTTATTGATAAACTACTTAACTCTTTTCCATATTTGTGTTCTGAAAAAGAAGCCAATATATCCTCTAACATTTAAGATATTTGAATGATCCTCATCTAACCAAATTTTACAATCGTATAATTTCCCATTCTTAGGATCTAAAATTGCATCGTCTCCCTCCCATTCTTCACCATCTTTTTCAAGAGCAGTAACAATGGTCATTCCTACCACCTTTTTACCTTTTCTTGATCCAGGGCAAACATTGCAAATAGGATCTTGCTCTTCGCTAGGGGCTTTGAAAAGTTTGATAATCTTACCGTAAAGTTTACCGTCTTTAATACTTAACTCAACAATAGATTTAACTTTACCTGTTTCATCGTCGATTGTTTTCCACTTACCTACTACCGACTGTGCCATTGATAAATTAAGACTCATCGAGAATACAAATAATAATACTAAAATTTTCTTCATCTTCAATTATTTTATTTATTAAGTAGTAAATATATATTAATTTTTAACAATATCCATTTCATTTATCAAATATCCTGCCCCGGCATATTTATCGATAATAAAAAGAGCATATCTGATATCTAAACTTATATTACGGCATTGATCGGGATCATACATAATATCACTCATAGTACCTTCCCAATTTCTATCAAAGTTAACACCAATCAATTGACCTTTATTATTCAATACTGGACTTCCTGAATTACCTCCTGTGGTATGATTTGATGCAGAAAAACATACATGCATCGTAGAATCTTCGCCATAAATACCATAATCTTTGTTTTCATACAATTCTTTTAATTTGGGCTCTACAATATAATCGTATTTACCAACTTGACCTTTTTCCATAACACCTTTTAGGCTTGTGAAATATTTATAATCTACGCCATCTTTAGGTTGAAACCCTTCAACTTTACCATAAGATAACCGAAGTGTGAAATTAGCGTCTGCAAATAAGGTTTTATCTTTATTAAAAGCTAATAAAGCTTTCATATATTTTCGATTTAAAACTGTTTTTTTACTATTTTCTACACTTAAAACAGGATAAATTGTGTTGTAATAAAAATCCAAGGTAGAGTTGTAAATTTTATAGATAGGATCTTTAAGTAAATTTTTATCGGAATATTTATTTAAAAATTGATTGTATTTTTCTTCGTTCGTGAAAATCGATTTAGAAAATACATTTTCTGAGAATTTAAGAAAATCTCCTTTGTATTTTTTCTCTATTTCTCTGAAAAAACTAGGTTGAAACTCTTCGGTTTGATCTTGATAATAAATCTTATATAAAGCCTCCATTACTTTTTGATCGGTCATTACATCATAATCTTTATAAAATGATCTTGCATTTCGTTTTAAATCTAAAATTTTATTTTCTAATTTATCTCCTGATAAAGTGCTCAAAGATTTAAGTTTACTAGCAAAACTGATTAGCTCTACCCCAAAAACAGATTCGAACACGTACTCCTGTGCAAGAGCAAGCTGATTTGTTTTTTTAGATATTTGTTTATATTCTCTTAATAGATTTCCGTATTCATGCTCCCTATCCACTTCTTTTTCTATCCAATTTTGTAATAATCTTTCCTGCTCAATTTTCACATCAATAGCATCTAATTTTTCTAAACCTTTTTTCTCACCTATCCATTTCTTCCATCCATTAGCAACATGGGCATATTTCGAAGATAATTGAATTCTTACTTTATCCGATTTTTTCATTTCTTGTCTCATTATCAACAATTTCTTATCTCTTAACTTAATACGAGCAGGATTTCTGTCTTCTACAATATACCGGACAGCATCAGAAGTTAAATATTCTTGGGTTC
>JAMOQL010000044.1 GCA_027064025.1 Bacteroidales bacterium | reverse complement strand
CATACCTCACCGCAAAATGTTTAAAAATCTGATTAAATAAAAACATCAAACTTTCTAGCTAGAGAATATGAAAATAACAGAATTTACCAAACATCAAGAAGGTGAAGAAATCATATCGAAAATTGAGACTCGTGATATTAACAATAATATTACTGAGGAAATAGATTTTGACGAGAATGGTCAACAACTTCTACGAATCACTAACGGATATAACGAAAAAGGAAAACTTCTACTCATCACACAATACGACGAAGATAATCAATTAATTGAGAAAAAAACTATCCATTATAATTCGGAAGGAAAAGAAATAGGAAGCGAAACAGAATTTCCAGATGGATCTTTAACCAAAGAAATTCATAAAATAGAAGGTAACTCAGTTACCATTACCACAGAAGATGAAGATGGTGAATTTGAAGGTTCGGTACAACATATCCTAAACGATAATCATCTAACCAAAGAATTAATTCGCACTAATTTCATGGGTAAAGTTGACTATCGCCTAAAGTACGAATATGATGAGAATCAGAATACTACAAAAGTTATCGAACAAGATCCAAAAGGTAGATTCTTAAAAGCATACGCTTATCAATACGACGAAAATGCAAATAGAACAATCGAAGAAGAATTAGATAAAAAAGACAGACCTGTTTCTCGAATCATCCATAAATACGATGGAAATCTACTAAAAAGTACTATAACAGCTTCTGAATCGGTTCATTATCACTACGAAAATAATCAGATAATAAAAGAAGAAATATTACAACCCGATGGCTCGGCTGATATTATCAAAAGAACTTTCGAAAACAACAAAATAATTAACGAAAAACAATACAGCATCCCTCAAGGCGAAAATACTGAAGAAGATTTCCTGATAATGGAAAAGCGCTATCTTTACGAGGAATAAAACTTAATATTTAACAAATATGACACTTATAAAATCAATATCTGGAATTAGAGGAACAATTGGAGGAGAACATGGCGATGGACTAAGCCCTATCGATGTCACTCTTTTTACATCAGCATACGTTCAATTTATTAAAGAATCTCAGAACATCAGCAAAGGTAAAATTGTAGTTGGTAGAGACGCTAGAATTTCTGGTCCAATGATGCAAAACTTAGTTGTTGGAGCAGTTATGAGTATGGGTTTCGATGTTATCGATATAGACCTTGCCACCACTCCTACTGTAGAAATTGCAGTAACCAGCGAAAAAGCTAATGGTGGTTTAATTCTTACCGCAAGCCATAACCCAAAACAATGGAATGCCCTTAAATTATTAAACGAAAAAGGTGAATTTCTGAACGGTGCAGAAGGTGAACGAGTGATGAAAATTGCAGATCATACCGAAATGATATTTGCTGAAGTTGATGATTTAGGTCAACATATCAAAATTGAAGATTACACTAAAAAACATATAGAACAAATCTTAACATTAGATTTAGTTGATGTCGAAGCCATAAAAAAAGCTAACTTTTCTGTTGCTGTCGATGGCGTAAATTCGGTTGGAGCAATTGCTATTCCAGAATTATTAAAAGCACTTGGGGTAAAAGATATTTTAGAATTATATTGTGAGCCAACTGGTAAATTTCCGCACAATCCAGAACCTATCCCAGAAAATCTTACAGAAATATCTGCTCTAATGGAGCAAGAAAAATGTAACATTGGATTTGTAGTTGACCCTGATGTAGATAGACTAGCGATTGTTAATAGCGACGGCACTATGTTTGGGGAAGAATACACCATCGTAGCTATCGCTGATTATGTATTACAAAATACTAAAGGAAATACTGTATCTAACATGTCGTCTTCCAGAGCACTGAGAGATATTACTCAAAAATATGGAGCTGATTATTTTGCCTCTGCTGTTGGGGAGGTCAATGTGGTTGCACAAATGAAAGCTAAAAATGCCATTATTGGTGGCGAAGGAAATGGAGGGGTCATACTACCAGAATTGCACTACGGACGAGATGCCCTCGTTGGCGTAGCTTTAATGCTTTCGTATATGGCAAAATCAGGGAAATCTACTCTAGATTTAAAAGCCTCTTATCCACAATATGTTATTTCTAAGAATAAAATTCAACTCACTCCAGAAATAAATGTCGATGCAGTATTAAAAAAAATAGCTAAAAAATATTCCGATTTTCCTGTATCAACCATCGATGGCGTAAAGATTGATTTTGAAGAAGGTTGGGTTCACCTACGCAAATCGAATACAGAACCCATTATTAGAATCTACTCGGAGAGCACATCAGAGCTTGAAGCAAATAAATTAGCTAAAAAAATAATGGATGAGATATAAAAAAATATCTTAACTCCCTTCAAAATTCATCACTGTAAATTACTTTGATGAATTTTTTATTTAATAACTATGTGGCATAATTTATGATTTCAATGTATTTTATATTAAATTTGAAAATAACAGTATCATAAACCAAGAATAACATGAAAAACTACCAGACTATTCTAATAACACTCAGTTTATTATTTATCTCAATAATATCTTTTTCGCAAACAAAAAATGATGTTTTTCTAAAAGCCAATGAGGGTCATACAGATGTAGTTACAGACTTTGCACTTAGCCACGACAATAAATATTTAGTTTCTTGTAGCGAGGATAAAAATATTATTCTTTGGGATTTTGAAACAGCCAAAGAAATAAAACGAATCACAGGTCATCAGCAAGAAATTTCCTGTATCGATATTAATAATGACAATACCCAAATTGCAAGTGGGGAGAGTGGAAAAGAGCTCGACACAAAATATTCTGTTAAAATTTGGAATATTAAAACAGGAGAAGAAATTCGAACTATTAAACCTAATGCAGGGAAGATTAAGTTTGTTAAATTTGTAGATAATGGTAAATTCTTACTAATAGCAGGAACTATAAAAATTTTATATTACGATTTAGAAACAGGAAAGAAAATCCGTGATTATCTAGGTTTAGATGAAGAACTTAAAAATTTCAGCATCAGTAAAGATCAAAAAATTATTGCCGCACAAACTTCCAAAAATATTATAATTTGGGATATTAATCAAAGAGCTATTGTTAAAAGCATAGAAAATAACGGAGCTTTATTCACATCTATTAAACTAGATTACAATGGAAATAATCTTTTAGCAGGATTTAAAGATAACAGTTTAAAAGTTTACAATACTATTTCTGGCAAAGAGATTAAAAATATGGAAGCCTTTCGCTATCCTATTCAAACATTAACAATTGATGACAAAAATCAATTTATTTTAGCCTCCGATTCGAAAAGTAAATATTTTAAAATCATCAATTTTAATACTACTCAAGAAATCCATAGTATTGAAGCCCATGATGCTCAAGTTGGGCGAATAAAAATATCAGATAACAATCGGCTAATTATTACAGCAGGCAGCTGGGATAAATCCATTAAAGTTTGGGATCTAGCTACTGGCAATTTTATTAAATCTTTTTCTGGTATCGACAAAGATATCTTTGACCATGCCTATATCGATTCTTCAAATTATTACGCCATCGGAAAAATTAGAAATAAAGCATTTCTAAATTATTTGTCTAAACAAATTAATAATCAAACTTATAAGGATAAAAATGGAGAAGTATCTTGTATAGCCATTAGTCCTAACAAACAATTATTAGCTTTTGGAACTTCAAAAAATATTAGTAAAATATGTAACACCAATAGTCAAAAAGAAATATATAATCTTACAGGTCAGAAATCGTGGATTAGAAAGATTGCGTTCGGCTACAACGGTAAACTACTTGCTACAGCAAGTTTTGAGCAAATTAAGATTTGGAATTCTGAAACAGGAAAAGAAATTATTTCCATAGATAAAGCCTTTAAAGTTCCGTACAGTATTTGTTTTAGTAAAGACAATAAAAAAATAGCTGTTGGCGGACGAAAAATGGCAAAAGTATTCGATATAGAAACAGGCAAAGAAATAAATACATTTAAAATTAAAACTATTGCATACGCTTTAGATTTTAGCCACGATAACAAATTTCTTGTTGTTGGAGAAGGATTTAAAACCGAACGAGATAAATATAAAATAACTATTTGGAATCTGGAGAATGGTAAAAACACTCAAAATTTTAATGGTCACGAAAGACAAATTACAGCTATTAAATTTTCGTATGGCGATTCTCTAATTGTCTCTTCTGGCAACAAACTTATTAAAATATGGAATATCACATCCGGGAAAAAAATTAAGGAAATAAAAGCTCACGAAAGATGGATTAACGATATCGAATTTGGGTTTGATAATCAAAGATTAATTTCGACAAGTCAAGACGGAACTACCAAAATTTGGGACTTAACTACGGGGCAGCTCTTGCTTACCGAAATAGGATTAAAAAATACTAACAATTGGATTTCATACACTCCCGATGGGCGTTTCGATGGAACAAATAAAGGCATTAAATCTTTATATTTTGTGAAAGATATGCAAATTGTACCTCTCGAAAATCTTTACGAACAGTTCTACACTCCTTTCTTAAATGCCGATATTTCTAAAAACAATTTAGACACTAACCTTAACATCTCTAATCTTAAAAATTTAGCAGATATAGAAATTACAAAACCAAGCAACAAAGCGCCAATGTTTCGTGGAGCCGTAGAAACACTTTTATCTACCAAAGAAAAAACGACCAATATTTCAGCTAATTTCATCAATACAGGAGGCGGTATTGACGAGGTGAGAATCTATCAAAATAATAAATTAATTATTTCGGAAAAGATTGACTCTGTAAAAAAAGGAAATGAAATATCTAGAAATTATGACATTAATCTTGCTAAAGGATTAAATACTATAGAAGTAGCAAGTTATAATAAAGATAGAACAAAAAATGCTAAGCGCATTGGAATTGAATATACAGGAGATGAATTTAATGAAGCTAATCTTTATATTTTTGCAATTGGTATTAACGAATATAAAAAATCTACCTATAATTTAAATTACGCAGTTTCTGACGCTACCGCATTTACCCAAGCATTAACAAAAGATTCTAATCAAATTTTCAAAAATATAGAACTTATTTCTTTAACCAATCAACAAGCCACAAGCGATAGTATCAAAGCTTGTTTCGAAAATATTAAGGACAAGGCTAATCAAAATGATGTATTTATTTTTTACTATGCTGGTCATGGTTCTATGAGTGCTCCCGATGGTAATTCGAAAGCTGAATTCTATCTTATTCCTTGGGGCATCACCAATTTATACAACAATCAGATGCTCCAAAACAAAGGCATTTCAGCAAGGCAACTTCAAACCTACTCAAAAGAAATTAAAGCACAAAAGCAACTATTTTTACTCGATGCTTGTCAATCGGGAGGTGCAGTGGAATATTTGTCGAGCAGAGGATCTGAAGAAGAAAAGGCTATTGCTCAACTAGCTCATAGCACAGGAACTTATTTTATTACAGCCAGCGGGTCACAACAATTGGCAGGAGAATTCGAAGCCCTAGGACACGGTGTTTTTACCTATGCTGTTTTACAAGCTTTAAATGGTGATGCAAGTATAGACAATAAAGTTACAGTTAAAGAATTAACTCTTTTTGTAGAAGAAAAAGTTCCTGAAATATCAAAAAAATATAAAGGGAATGCACAATATCCCGCTAGCTATGGATTTGGACAAGACTTTCCTATTATTCTGATTAATAATAAGAAATAAACTCTCCTTAAAAAATTAATTACAATTTTTACAAGTTTCACCTGTTGCAGCAGCGCAATCACTTAGAGTTTCGTAACAACTAGAGGTATTCTGATTTGAATAGGGTTGATCGGAACTACAAGTATTAGAGCAACTTACAAAATCATCGTCACCATCTTTTTCACAACTAGAAATGGTAGCCAAAACGCCTAATAAAATTAATCCTACACCAATTATTAATATTTTTTTCATAACAAATATGTATTAATTATCCCGAAGGGGATTTAAAAAATCTGCTCCAAAAGTTTTTATAAAAACCAAAGGAGATGGAATAAAACCTTCTTTTACAAAGATAATGCTTTTATTTTTAATGAAAAAGCTTGTTGGAAAAACCTTACAGAATGGTCTTATTAATGTTTCTTCTTCGTCAAATCTCAAACCTAATAATTTATAATTTTTATCAAATTTGCGTTTATCCAGATTGTTACCAATGGGCAGAAAAATAATATTATCTACATAATTATTTTGTTTATATAAATTGACATTTGCTATAGAATTTAAACAATGAGGACAAGAATACGAAAACATAAAAACCATATATACAGAATCCTCTGAGAACTCACAAAGTTCATCCAAATTAAGTTGATCAACAGAAGATCCTATCCATGGACTTACTTTTGAATTTTGAATCTTTCGGTATGGCTCGAAAGTATATCCTGAAAGAAAAATAGAAAATGCAGTAAGGGTAAAAATTACTATCATTTTTAATTTATACTCATCATCCTTTTTAGTCATCTTATATTTATAATATATTAAATAACTGATTGTCATTAAGATAACATTCTTTGAATAGAAGATTATAGGTTGATCGAAAAAATTCTCCCACAAATCACCAAAGCACCCACAAGAACGTATATCGTTAACTAATAAACCATAAGTATAAATAATTGTAAAAAATAATATCAGAAAAAATGAGATAATTGCAGTTTGCCTGACTTTCACAAATAAGATTAAATGTAAAGCCAATAATAATTCTATAATAATTACAAAGGGTGCTACATTTGAAAAAACACCTAATCCATACGAGGCTACAATTTGAACAAAACTAGCAGTATCAGTAATTTTCAAGTACGAAGAACTTAAAAAAATCAAACCCAATAATAGAGTAAGCAAATTAATTAAATATTCTTTTTTCACAATCATCAATGCAAAAATACATCAAAATTGATAACTTTTTACTTTTTGCTTACTTTTGATATTTTTAACAATATCGGCTTTTAAACTGCAGCCCCCCATACATGAGCATGTACTTTTCTTTTTAAATATAAATTCGTAAAGCCTATAAAAACTAATACCAAAAGCTCCTGAAATAATAATATATGTAAAATATAATTGTATCATAATAAATAGGTTGCTATTTGATAAAAAACAAAAGAAAAAAGATACGCCAACGATGTTGTATAAACAAACATAAAAGCAGGCCAAGTCCATGTTCCCGTTTCTTTTCTAACTGCTGATATTGTAGCTACACAAGGGAAATATATTAATATAAAAAGCAAAAATGAGAATGACGATATTTTAGTAAATAACCGACTCCCTTTTTTATCTCCGTCAAGATAGACCTGCGAAAGTATTCTATTAGACATAGCTTGAACTTCTTCAGCATTATCGTCTTGTGGTTTAATATTCTCTGAATTAGTAGGAAATAATACGCCCATCGTACTCACAATGATTTCTTTGGCTGGAATTCCAGCAATAATACTCACTCCCATTCGCCAATCGAAACCTAAAGGCTCAATTGCAGGTTCAATAATTTTCCCAAATTTCCCAATATACGAATTAGCTAACTGTTTAGTTCTGTAATGCTCTTTCGCTATAGACACCTGTGCATTTTTCTGACTTTCAGATATTTCTTTGTTATCAAAATTATTTTCTATCTCAACAACGTTATTTTTATATTCTTTTTCTGATAATTTGTTAATTGGAAAGTAACCTAAAGCCCAGATAATTATCGAAGCTATTAATATTATCCCACCCATTTTCTTTAAATATTCTTGAGCCTTATTCCACATATGCCTAGTAGTTCCTGCAATAATTGGAGTTCTATATGGCGGTAATTCCATTACAAATGGGGTTTCGTCTTTTCTAAAGAAAATTTTCTTGAAAATAATAGCCATCATAGCAGCAACAGCAATTCCGATGATATAAATTAAGAAAATCATATTCCCAGCATTATCTGGAAAAGCAGCAGCTGTAATTAATACATAAACAGGTAGTCTCGCACTACAAGACATAAATGGATTAATCAAAATCGTTAAAATCCGCTCCGACCTATTTTCGATAGTTCTGGTAGCCATAATTGCTGGCACATTACAACCAAAACCCATTATTAGAGGAATAAACGACTTTCCGTGCAAACCAATTTTATGCATTAATTTATCCATAATAAATGCTGCACGAGCCATATACCCTGTATCTTCCATCAACGAAATAAAGAAAAATAAGATTAATATATTAGGTAAGAAAATAATAACTCCTCCTACTCCATTTATAACTCCATCAATAATTAAATCTTTTAAAGGGCCTTCTGCCATTGACATTCCAATCAAATCTTTAATAGAATTTACAAAGCTATCAATCCACTCCATAGGATAATTCCCTAGCCAAAAGGTAGACTGAAACATAAACCAAAGAATAAAAATAAAAATAGGAAATCCCCAAATTTTATGTGTAATAAAATCATCAATTCTCTTAGTTTTGTCGTGCTTTCTTTCCTTCCCTTCTTTTAATGTTTCTTTTAAGGCTCCGCGAATAAAACCATATTTTGCATCAGTAATTAAAGTATGCATATCCTCATTCAAGTGCGCCTCTAGCTTTTTAATCCACCTTTTTACAACTCTCTCAATTTCTATCTGATTGCTAAATAAAGCTAAGGTAGTTTCTATTTCATTATCTTTTTCTAAAAGTTTTATTGCAACAAATCGTGAAGATATTTTATTAGTAACTTCGTGATTTTTGGGGATTTTAATTAAATCTGTAATTTCTTTTATAGCTTTATCTATAGGCTTTCCATAATGGATATGAATATGTCGAACAGACGCTTCCTTCCCCTCAAATACATCAACAATTTTATTTAATAAATCGTTAATACCTTTTTTCTTTGATGCAATAGTTGGAACCATTGGCACCCCAAGCATTCCTCCCAAATGTTCATAATCTAATTGTTCGCCATTCTTTTCCAAATCGTCGAACATATTAAGCGCCATAACCAACTGTAAATCCATATCTATCAACTGAGTCGTTAAATATAGATTTCGATGAAGATTGCCAGAATCTACCACATTCAAAACAATATCTGGTAATTCGTTAAGCAGATGATTCCGAACATAAACCTCCTCTGGAGAAAACGAAGAAATAGAATACGTGCCTGGTAAATCGACTATATTTATTGTATAATTTTTGAACTTTAATTTAGAAGCAGTAGCCCCAACAGTAACACCAGAGTAATTTCCTACATGTTCGTGTTGATTCGATAGTAGATTAAAAAGCGTAGTTTTACCCGCATTAGGATTCCCAACTAAAGCAATATTTATTTCTGTATTAGGCTTAATCTTTTCAAAAGGGTCAGCATCTTCCGAACCATTAAAGGTTTCGTCAATCTCAAATTTAGAGATAGGCTCTACCTCTATCATTTCAGCCTCAGATCTTCTAAGCGAAATATTATAGCCTAAAATATCGTACTCTATAGGATCTCTTAATGGCGCATTCTTAATAACTTCTACTACAGCTCCCCGAGAAAAACCCATTTCGGATAAACGACGTTTAAATGCCCCACGCCCTTCTAGCTTTGTAACAACAACCTTTTCTCCAGTCTGGAAATCAGATAAATATTGTTTCTCTATATTATTTTCTATGTCCTTATGCACTGAATTCATTTTTCTTTAATTTCTATTCAAAAGTATTCTTTAATTTTTACTTCATCAATCCCTAATATTTGGTATTTTTGCAGTTACATTGGTATTTTTGTTTTTTCAGAATAAGCAAGACAAAAAATTAATATTGATAATGGAACAATTAGAAAACAAAAAATCATATAACGAAATCAACGATTTCTTACAGAATTTACCTAAAAATTTTAGTATTCTGCAAGAAGAAATAGATATCGAGATTCAAATGGCATATTTTGAACGTATCAAAAATTTTAAAAAAAACATCAAAATTGATATAGAAGAATTGCCTATTAAAATTGCAGGATTGAATATTTCTGAAACACCCGAAGAAGAAAAAAAAGATATCCTAATTCAATTAGCATCTGTCGACGATGTTAAAGCCTATCGAGCCATCGAAGATTTTAACAAAGACACCAATGTAAAAACATTAAAAGCCTGGTCTACACTTGCTCTACAAGAAAGTAGAATGATGATGGAAAGCTCATTATTAGACGAAAGTCAAGTCTTTATTTCTACAGGAATGGGTGGAAAAGGTGATAAGCTAAGATACTTTATTGTAGGTTTTCTTAATGATGAAATAGACTTTACCGATGCACAAAAAAATCTTCTTCTCAAAGAATTTGAATATTCATTACATCAACACAATTCCGAAATTGAAGAAATAGAATTTAAAAATAATTTTGCTTTAATAACTGCTTTAATTCCAATAAAAGAACCCATTAAAGAAATTCTAAAAAATGCTATTGACGAGTGTATTGCATTGGGAATGAAACTAAGCGAACATTTCTTAGTTACCAATGTGAAAAAAATGGAAATAGACGAAATTCAACAATTTCTTAACGAGCAAATAGAAGAGGATATTTCGGATGAAGATTTTGACGATATCCCTTTTGATGATAATTTTGACGATATTCCTTTTGATGACGATTTATAAAACTAAGAATGAATAAGGAAGATATACCATCGGCTCTGCTTTCTAATGCAGTAAGCGAATTTCATAAATTACCAGGAATTGGAAGCAAAACTGCTCTTCGGCTTGTTCTACATATCTTAAACCAACCTGAAAACGAAGTTAAGCAATTTTCTGACGCCTTGGTACAGTTAAAAAGTCAAGTCAAATTTTGCAAATCTTGCAACAATATTTCGGACACGGAAATTTGCTCTATTTGTAACAATTCTTCTCGCAAAGAAAATCTTATTTGTGTAGTCGAAGGAATAAAAGACGTTATGGCCATCGAAAAAACGATGCAATATAAAGGCGTTTATCATGTATTAGGAGGTATCATATCTCCTCTCGATGGTATTGGACCCAGCGATTTATCGATAGATTTATTACTAAATCGCTTAAATAAGTTTAAAAATGGCGAAATAATTTTTGCACTTCCTGCAACCATGGAAGGCGATACAACTTGTTTCTATATTCATAAGAAAATTGAAAACAAAAATATTAACTTTACAACCCTTTCTAGAGGCATCTCGATTGGCGACGAAATAGAATATGCAGACGAATTGACTTTAGGTCGCTCAATTGTTAATAGAACAGCTTTTGAGCCTAGTTTTAGATAATAAATAATTAAGAATTGATAATGGCAAACGCAATAAATTTAAGCGAACAAGAACAAATAAGAAGACAATCTTTAGAAGAAATCAAAAAATTAGGTATAAATCCATATCCTGCCGAAAAATACGAAGTTTCAAATTTTTCTATTGATATTAAAAATGGTTTCTCAGAAGAAGAAAATAATTTCCAAGGCGTAAGTATTGCAGGAAGAATTATGAGTCGGAGAATTATGGGGAAAGCTGCTTTTTTCGAACTTCAAGACTCAAAAGGTTCTATTCAAGTTTATGTAAATAGAGATATTATTTGCCCTAGCGAGGACAAAACTTTTTACAATACGGTTTTCAAAAAACTTCTTGATATTGGCGATTTTCTAGGTATTAAAGGCGATACTTTTGTAACCAAAATGGGAGAATTATCGATACGTGCCAATGACATAAAAATACTTTCGAAATCGATACGCCCCTTACCTATTGTTAAAGAAAAAGACGGAAAAACTTACGATGCTTTTACAAATCCTGAATTAAGATACCGTCAACGATATGTCGATTTAGTTGTTAACCCAGAAGTTAAAGATGTTTTTATAAAACGAGCTAAGATTATCAATACCATGCGAACCATGTTCAACGATCATGGTTACCTCGAAGTTGAGACTCCAATATTACAACCTATACCAGGAGGAGCCTCTGCCCGTCCATTCATTACGCATCACAATACTTTAGACATGCCTTTATACTTGCGTGTAGCCAACGAATTATATCTAAAAAGATTAATAGTAGGCGGTTTCGAGGGCGTATATGAGTTTTCCAAAGACTTCCGAAACGAGGGTATGGATAGAACTCATAATCCAGAATTTACCGTAATGGAAATTTATGTAGCATATAAAGACTACCATTGGATGATGGACTTTACAGAAAAAATGCTCGAAAAAATAGCCATGGAATTGCATGGGACAACCACCGTGAAAATTGGAGAAAACAAAATTAATTTTAAAGCCCCTTTCCGTAGATTAAGCATGATTGATGCCATTAAAGAACACACAGGCATTGACATTACAGGAATGAACGAAGCTGAATTACGTCAAGTTTGTATAGATTTAGATATCGAAATTGATGATAGTTTTGGAAAAGGTAAAATGATTGATGAAATTTTTGGAGAAAAAGCTGAAGCAAAAATGATTCAACCTACATTTATTACAGATTATCCTGTAGAAATGTCGCCACTTTGTAAAAAACATAGAGACAATCCTGAACTCACCGAACGCTTCGAATTAATGGTTAATGGAAAAGAATTGGCCAATGCATACACCGAACTAAACGATCCTATCGACCAATTAGAGCGTTTCCAAGATCAACTTAAATTATCGGAAAAAGGCGACGACGAAGCTATGTTTATAGATCAAGATTTTGTTAGAGCACTAGAATACGGAATGCCTCCTACTTCTGGAATGGGAATTGGTATCGATCGCCTAGCCATGTTTATGACAGGTCAAGATTCTATTCAAGATGTATTATTTTTTCCACAAATGCGTCCTGAAAAAATTCAACAAAACGATTCTAAAGAAAAATATATGGAACTAGGAATTCCTGAAGAATGGGTAGAATTAGTACAAAAAGCAGGTTTTTTAACCGTAAAAGATTTAAAAGATGGTAATCCTAATAAAATCCACCAACAAATTTGTGGATTAAATAAAAAAAACAAAATGGGCTTAACAAATCCCAAAATAGAAGAAGTTAAAGCTTGGATTGAAAAATAAACTTAGAAAAATAATAATAATTTTAATGTATGAGTAAAAAAATAGCAGTTTTAGGAGATGGTAGCTGGGCAACAGCCATTGTTAAAATTTTAATGGATAACGATCATAATATCAATTGGAATATTCGCCTAAAAGATGATATCGATTATATTAAAAAATACCATAGAAATCCTAATTATTTAAGAGGTGTCGAATTACACTTAGATAAAATTAATCTTTTTAATTCTATAGAAAAAACTATTAAAGATTGTGATACTGTTATTATTGTTATTCCAAGTGCCTACATAGAAATAGCATTAGAGGGGTTACCTAAAAATTGTTTTGATAATAAGTTTATCGTATCTGCTGTAAAAGGTATTGTCCCTGAGCACTACACTACAGCATTAGAATTTATTAAATCGCAATACGACTTAAAAGATGAACAATTTGGTGTCATATCAGGTCCTAGCCACGCCGAAGAAATTGCTTTGCAGAGATTAACTTATTTAACCGCATCAGCAACCCTTCCCGAAAAATCAACAGAATTATCGGAAATGTTTAAGAATTCTTACGTCAAA
This sequence comes from Bacteroidales bacterium, assembly GCA_027064025.1. Taxonomy (GTDB): domain Bacteria; phylum Bacteroidota; class Bacteroidia; order Bacteroidales; family JAFGXI01; genus JAFGXI01. The sequence goes on along the minus strand of JAMOQL010000044.1, from coordinate 5,539 downwards.
ACTATCACCTCGGACGATATTTACGGCACCGAATACGCTGCTATAATGAAAAACATTATGGCTGTCGCTTCAGGTATTGCGCATGGAGTTGGTTATGGCGATAATTTCCAAGCTGTTCTTATTTCTAATTCAATTAGAGAAATTAAACGCTTTGTAGACCAAATACATCCTATTACTCGAGACATAAAAAATTCGGTTTACTTGGGTGATTTATTAGTAACGGCCTACTCTACTTTTAGTCGTAATCGAACTTTTGGGAATATGATAGGAAAGGGCTATTCGGTAAAAGCTGCACAAATGGAAATGAGTATGATTGCCGAAGGATACTATGCTGTTAGAGGAATCTACGAAATGAATAAAAAGTACAATATAGATTTACCAATAACAAATGCCGTCTATAATATTCTTTACGAAAGAATTTCGCCAAAAATTGAAATTAACTTACTTACAGACAAATTAGATTAACAATAATCTTGTTTATTATTCGTTTTAAAATAATATTACTTTAAAGTTATTTTATGAATAAATTATTTATTACTATTAGTTTTGTATTCTGGTCATTAATAAATATTGCACAAGTTCCAATCGGTCAATGGACAGCCCACATCCCCAACTTAAAAGGCCTTAGTTTATGCGAGGCTGGAGATAAAATATATGGCTTAACAGAAACTGGTATTTTTTATTATAATAAAACGGATAATTCTATTCAGAAAATTGGAAAAATAGAGGGGCTATCAGGAGTTAATACTAATGCAATTTGTTATTTTGCAGATACAAAAACGGTGTATATTGGATACCAAGACGGGACTATTGATTTAATAAAAAACAATAATCAAATCACGACCTTCTCCGACATCAAACGGAAATCTTACCCATCAAAAGTTATCAATAAAATCCAAGTGATAGATCAATTAATTTATTTCTCAACAGACTTTGGAATTGTAGTTTTCAATCCTTATAAATTAGAATTTATAGAGACCTACATTATTGGCGATAATGCTTACGAAGTTAGAGTCAATAGTTTGGCTAGTGACGATACTTACTTATATGCTGCCACCGATAAAGGAGTTAAAAAAGCTAAAAAATCAAGCCCTCAATTGGCCAATTATGCAGAATGGGAAAGAATTACATATCTCCCTCATTCTAAAAATCAATATTCGGCTATTGCAATTTTCCAGAATAAAATAGTGGCAAATTTTAAACAATCTTGGCCATACAGTTATCATACTTATATTGCAGACCCAATATCAGAAACATCTCAAGAATTAAGTCCTGATACTGAAAATTATACACAAGAATTAAAGGTAATAAACAATCAACTCTGGGTAATCCATAAAAATCATATTGGAATCTACGACAACTTTAATCATCCAACAGATTTTATTAACAAAACAACTGTTTTTTGGGGAGATATTAATTTATCGACCAACGATGCTATTTTGGATAAAGATGGATATTTGTGGTATGCAGATGAGAATTACAGCTTAGTAAAAAGTAATTATAACAATCAAAAAGGAGAATATAAAAGACCAAATGGCCCTAAAAATAATGATGCCTATTTTTTGGATAGCAAAGATAATCAGACTTGGGTTGCCGCTGGAGCTTTAGATATATCAGGTGCAAACACTAGAACTCCTGCTGCAATATCAAGGCTAAAAAATGGCTATTGGAATACTTATAACAAAAGCAATGTGGACTCACTAAATGGAATTATTGACTTAATTGCTGTTGAAGCCAATCCCAATAATCCAAATCAAATATTTTGTAGTTCTTGGAACTATGGAGTTATAGAAATGAATTTCTCTGGAAATCAAGTTTCTTCTTCAATTATTTATAACGAAAACAATAGTACCTTACGTAAATTTGCAGATGGATATGTCAAAGTTTGGGATTCAAAAGTTGATAACGAAAACAAACTTTGGGTCATTAACCCAGGAACAAGTACACCTATCAACGTTAAGACTCCATCGGGTAAATGGTATGCTTATGCAACTCCCACCTATAATTCTAGCTGGGGAAACTTTATAATAACTGAAGATAATTCCAAATGGTTTTTATTACCAAGAGGAAATGGAATATTTGTTTTTAATGATTACGGAATCTTAAACAATACTTCTGAACATTTTCAAAAACACGTTTCTATAAATGATGAAAATGGGAATATCATATCCAATGATGTCTATGCCATTGCTCAAGACAAAAATGATCAAATTTGGATAGGAACAAATAATGGTATTGTTGTTTACTACACTCCTTACAATATCTACGATGATTTAACTAATTTTTACGCCAGTAAAATTATTATCGATATTAATGGTAAAAATGAATACTTAATGGAAAGCAAGAAAGTAACTGCTCTTGCTATTGACGGAGCTAATAGGAAATGGATTGGAACCAATCAATCAGGTGTATTTTTAATGTCAGAAGATGGAACCAAGCAAATATTAACATTTAATACAGAAAATAGTCCTTTACCTTCCAACCAAATAAAAAATATTAGTATTGATAATGCCTCAGGAGAAGTATTTATTGCAACAGGTAATGGTTTAATGTCATACCGTGGAGAAGCTACCGAAGGCAACGAACACTTTAAAAATGTATATACTTTCCCCAATCCCGTAAAGCCCGGTTACAATGGTCCAATAACCATAAAAGGTTTAGTGGAAAATACAATTGTAAAAATTACAGATATTGCAGGAAACTTAGTTACAGAAATGAACTCTCTTGGCGGACAAGCTATTTGGGATGGAAAAAACTTAAATGGGAACAGAGTTAAAACTGGAATCTATTTAGTATTTTTATCTGATCAAACAGGTGAACAGACTGAAGTAACAAAAATACTTTTTATCAATTAATTTTATGAAATTTAAAGGATACTTACTCTTTTTATTAGTTGTTATTATTGCATTTTGGCAAGTATTCTTTTTACAAAATAGTTTAAAATGGGATTTTATTGATGCCTTTCTTCCCTCCCGCTATTTTTTTACAGAATCTATACTCAACAACCAATTTCCACTTTGGGATCCTTACCTTTTATACGGAATCCCAATTTATGCCGATTTAGTTTCAGTTTTTAATCCTGAATTTTGGATTATTGGAAACTTATTTACTTACTCAAATATTACCCTACAATTTATGTATCTAGTCTATATAATTGTAGCCGGAATTTCCTTTAATTATTTTCTAAAGCAATTCAATACAGAAAAGAATATAGCACTCGCACTATCTATTGCTTATATGCTTTCTGGTATAAGCATTGGAAATGCACAAAATTTAGCAATTATATCGGGCTATGCACTCCTTCCTGTAGTTATTTCCTTATATATAAAATTTCTTAAAGATATTAAACTTGTACATTTTATTGCTTTTACTATTAGCCTATTCTTTATGATATACGGTAGTTACCCCGCACTAACTATTATATTAATTTATTTCCTTTTTACCATCTTTATCTACTACAATTTTCATAATAGAAAAAATAAAGTATTTAGAAAAAAAATAATTATTTACCACTCAGCATTAATCATTACAGTAATCTTATTTAGCTGTGTACTTTTATTATCGTTTATACAAATTTCACCATATTTAAGTCAATACAATGGTCACACATTAGATTTTATTCAACAGCACCCATTTTCTTTAAAGTCAACACTATCATACATTTTCCCAATGGCCTCAGGGAAAGACTCTGCTTTTTATGGAACCGATTCTTCCATGTCTAATGGATACTTTGGAATATTTAGCCTTGTCCTCTTATTTTTTAGTTTAACAAAAAAAACTAAAAAAAAGGAATCATATCTTTTTTTATTTTTTGGTATTTTTTCTCTCTTTGCATCGTTTGGAAACGAATTCTTCTTAAGAGAGTTTCTCTACCATTTTGCTCCTTTAATGAATATGTTTCGTTATCCATCCATTTTTAGAGCATTTACAATTTTTAGTTTCTTGGCATTTATAGGCCTAAATTTCCAAACATTTGAACTTAGTAAAACTAATAAAAAAAGATTTACAATAATTTCAAGCGTTTTATTTCTAAGTATTTCTTTTTTTATTTACTATTCACAAACTCAGATAGAAACCTTTGTTTTTTCAAACCAGAATCTCTCATTTACTAAAAAATTAATAACTGCAAATCTATACGACAGTATTATTTTTGAAGGAATTATTCAACTTATTCTGCTTTCTATTTTCACTTTATTGCTTTGGAAAAGTAATCGCACGAAACAATTCTATCAAATAATACTAATTCTCTTCATTGCAGACGGAATAATTTCTACACAATTGAGTATTCACAATACGGTCATTAACGACAAAGACCCAATAGCATTTTCTAACTTTCTAAAATCTTCACCAAAAGGATTTCCTATTCCAATCTTAAACCCAATTAAAGAAAATTCAGACAAGAATGCTCAAAATAAATTTGTTTGGATGAATGAAAACATCTTCCCAAAAAAAGTAACTTTCGACGGATTAGTTTCTTTTAAATTAGACGGTTACACAAATCTATCCGATAATTATCCTGAACTCTTAGACTCCATAAAAACCCAAGCTCTGATATACTTATCTGATGATATTAGAAACTATAAATACATTAATAATTTCACTAGTAAAACTCTTTTTATAGATTCTGAATATTTTGAACAATTAAAACTAAAACACTTAACAAGTAGTCAGAGCGACCAGCTAAGTATCAAAAAATTTGACCCCAAGAAAATTGAAATTAATACACAAACACGTCTACCGCAAATTCTAGTTTATCAGCAAAATTTCTATCGAGGATGGTCTGTAATAATAGACGGACAAAAACAAAATTTACTTAATGTTAATTTCACACACATGGCGGTATTCCTTCCATCAGGGAAACATACTGTTACTTTCAAATATCAAAACCCAAGTATTAAAATAGCATTCTTTTTTAGCTACTTTATTCTATTCATACTTGTTGCTATATTTATATATCTACTTATTAAAAACAAACCTATACAAAAGAAAAAAATATTATTAATTGTTGGTATTAGCTTTACCATATTTGTAATTGGAAGCCTTATTAATAGGAGTATCTACAAAAACAATAAAGAAGGTTTAATACCCGAGATTATTAGAAAAGCATCAATTTGGAAAAATAAATATTCTAATCTTAACATATTCGTTAGCAGTCAAAATAATAAATTAATAAAACAGATAGAAGCCAATAAAACATCCTATATAAATGGACAAACAAATCTGTCTACCTTAAGTCAATTTTTAATGAAGTCCCATTCAAAATATTTTGTATTTGTTTGGCAAGAATCACAAATCGAAAATGAAACCTTGGAACTTCTATATTCATTTTATCCAGATGTAATGGAAAAGAAACAAGGCTATAACTCTGGAATTATGCTACTAAAGAGAAATGCTAAAAAGCTCAAATATACAGATTTTCAAGACTTTGAGTCATCGTCTATCTCAAAATGGGAGGTTGATCCAAAACGAATTAAATTAGATAGTAATAACAATAATCATTATTTTAATTACAATGCAAAAGAATGGGGGACGTCTATAA
>JAMOQL010000043.1:15000-17500 GCA_027064025.1 Bacteroidales bacterium | reverse complement strand
TTGCCCGAAGGCTCATGGTACTATCAGGTTCATCTAAACTAAGCTATTAACCTAGTCCAATAACTACACCCTTTAACGTACTATTCCGTCAGTACGCGGATCTTTCACTACTTCGTCACCCCATCGCAATTAATGGAAGTATCGGAATATTAACCGATTATCCATCGACTACCCCTTTCGGGTTTGCCTTAGGACCCGACTAACCCTGATCCGATTAGCGTTGATCAGGAAACCTTAGTCTTTCGGCGTGCGGGTTTCTCACCCGCATTATCGTTACTTATGCCTACATTTGCTTTTCTATCCGCTCCACCAAACATCGCCGTCTGGCTTCTATGCTGAATAGAATGCTCCCCTACCAATAGTATAAATACTATTCCATAGCTTCGGTATTGTGTTTATGCCCGATTATCATCCACGCACAATCGCTCGACTAGTGAGCTGTTACGCACTCTTTAAATGAATGGCTGCTTCCAAGCCAACATCCTAGCTGTCTATGCAATCGCACTACGTTATGTCAACTTAACACAAATTTGGGGACCTTAGCTGATGGTCTGGGTTCTTTCCCTTTTGGCCACGGACCTTAGCACCCATGGCCTCACTCCTGCGGAGCATGTTATAGCATTCGGAGTTTGTCAGGGGTTGGTAGGCGGTGAAGCCCCCTAGCCCTATCAGTAGCTCTACCTCTATAACACTCATACGCAAGGCTGCACCTAAATGCATTTCGGGGAGTACGAGCTATTTCCCGGTTTGATTGGCCTTTCACCCCTATCCACAGTTCATCCAAAGACTTTTCAACGTCAACTGGTTCGGTCCTCCATCCCGTGTTACCGGGACTTCAACCTGACCATGGATAGATCACGCGGGTTTCGCGTCTACCCCCACTAACTTAGTCGCCCTATTCAGACTTGCTTTCGCTTCGCCTCCGGACCTTAAGTCCTTAAGCTTGCTAGTGAGGAGTAACTCGTAGGCTCATTATGCAAAAGGCACGCTGTCACCATATAAATATGGCTCCAACCGCTTGTAAGCGCACGGTTTCAGGTACTATTTCACTCCCTTGTTCAGGGTACTTTTCACCTTTCCCTCACGGTACTAGTTCACTATCGGTCTCTCAGGAGTATTTAGCCTTGGCGGATGGTCCCGCCAGATTCATACAGGGTTTCACGTGTCCCGCACTACTCAGGATACTGCTAACTTTATAAACATTACATGTACAAGACTTTCACTTTCTATGGCTCAGCTTTCCAACTAATTCCACTTCTGTTTATATCATATATCGCAGTCCTACAACCCCAACTTTGCCGAAACAAAATTGGTTTGGGCTGTTTCCCGTTCGCTCGCCGCTACTTAGGAAATCACTATTTGTTTTCTCTTCCTCCGGTTACTTAGATGTTTCAGTTCACCGGGTTTGCCTCTACTTACGTAGATAATACATCTTCAATGTACTGGGTTATCCCATTCGGAAATCTTCGGATCTAAACTCGTTTGCAGTTCCCCGAAGCTTATCGCAGCTTATCACGTCCTTCATCGCCTCTGAGAGCCTAGGCATTCACCGTACGCTCTTAATTACTTACTAATTTGCTATTATTACAATTTTCCAAAATGTCAAAGAACTTAATTCTAGATTACTAAACTCTAGATTCTAGATTCATAGACTAATGTCTAATCTTCTATCACCTTTCGTCTTTAAACCTAGACTTGTGGAGAATATCGGAGTCGAACCGATGACCTCCTGCGTGCAAGGCAGGCGCTCTAGCCAACTGAGCTAATCCCCCTTTATAGGATGAGATTAAGATTGAGAGTACTTGCCTCTCCTCTTCTACTCTTGATAAAGTAGTCCCGGGCAGACTTGAACTGCCGACCCCTACATTATCAGTGTAGTGCTCTAACCAGCTGAGCTACGGGACTGAATTATTAAACTTGCGTCTAATATATCAGATTGCACTCAATCTATTTATTTAATATTTAAGATAATAAAGAAAGTAAAAAAGACCGGTTGTCTTCATCCTTGAATCTCTAAAAAGGAGGTGTTCCAGCCGCACCTTCCGGTACGGCTACCTTGTTACGACTTAGCCCCAGTTACCAGTTTTGCCCTAGGCCGCTCCTTGCGGTTACAGACTTCAGGCACCCCCAGCTTCCATGGCTTGACGGGCGGTGTGTACAAGGCCCGGGAACGTATTCACCGGATCATGGCTGATATCCGATTACTAGCGAATCCAACTTCACGGAGTCGAGTTGCAGACTCCGATCCGAACTGAGACCGGCTTTGGAGATTCGCATCACCTCGCGGTGTAGCTGCCCTCTGTACCGGCCATTGTAACACGTGTGTAGCCCTGGACGTAAGGGCCGTGCTGATTTGACGTCATCCCCACCTTCCTCTCATCTTACGATGGCAGTCTCGCTAGAGTCCTCAGCATTACCTGTTAGCAACTAACAATAGGGGTTGCGCTCGTTATGGGACTTAACCCGACACCTCACGGCACGAGCTGACGACAACCATGCA
>JAMOQL010000043.1:0-12500 GCA_027064025.1 Bacteroidales bacterium | reverse complement strand
CACGGTCAGTTTCATAGCCTTTTTTAATTTGAGAACTGTAAGAACGATTCACTCGTTGAACATTTTTATTGTATATCTCCCAGTCCTTATCGGGGTTAGCGCTTGAAGTCTGCCAATAGTTGTTAAAAAAGTTTTTCATCAAATTTATGTCCTTACTTTTTAATATATTATTTGCTTTCGTCAATTCTTTTTGATCTAAGATAGGAATAAGAGACTTTATATAATCTTTCATTTGTTCGATACTTTTTACGTCTGATATTCCAGCCAACCCCACTCCATCGATTCTTATAGTATCTCGTGAGGCATCGATATTGCTATTGTATCTTTGGAAAAACAAAGTTTTTCTACAAACTTCTTTATTTTGCTTATTTCTTAGGCTTAACACTAAATTAAAATTACCCGTATATAATTCTTTAATACTAAACGATTTAAAGATTGGTTTTACTGTTTGCAAAGAAATTCTTTTGGATTGCGAGTATTCATTAACTTTTTTATGTCCTCTAGCCTCTTCTATATAATATTGTAATAAGAAATCTTCACTAACATCCGAACCATAGAGTTCGGAGTAGAAACTCAAGGTATCTTTATATTCAGGAAAATAAGTCGACACATAAGGAGTCAAATCGATTCCATTTTTACTTAAGATATTTTCTTTTTGAGTTGTTTTGTACTGTTCTACAAACTCAATATCTGAGAATTGATAATCTTGAGAAACATCTACAGTAAGAATATTTGAATAACTAAATGTATTTACAGAGTCGTTTAAATCTATAATTTTTAGTTCGAAATTATAAATTCCATTGTCGACCGCAATACGTTGGACATCGGTAAAATTGGGAAAGAAGATAATACTATCTTTTATGGTTGGACTTTTTAATATATGCTTTTCGTAATACTTAATTTGTCCATTTTGTTTAAAAAGGTAAAGGACTTCTAATTTGGATTGAAATTCTCCATTTTCGTTTTTATCGAACTTTACAGTTTTTCCTTCGATATTCAAATACGATTCTATATATGGGCCTTCGGTAGGTGACTTAAATTGTGCTAAATATAAATACGCACTTAAATTTTTCGAGAAAGAAAATGTACTTATTAAAATTAACAATAAAAATAAATTTATTTTTAAGCTAGGAAACTCTTTAATACTACAATTCATAACATCAGTATTTTCTTGGTTTTTAAAAAGTGAAGATACAACTTCTTTGTAATTAAACAAACTAATCATACCCAACAAAGGTACTAAATAAATAGCGACATTAGTTTAATACAACAACATTCTTTGAAAGAATGTATTCGACATATCAATAATATAAGTAATTTTGTTTTTCAATATCTGCCCTATATTTTATGAAATTATATTTTCTCATATTTACTAGTTTTATTTTATCGATCCATATTGCTTTTGCACAGGATACAAGCTGTCACCATCCTAAATTAGGTTTAGTTCTTAGTGGTGGTGGAGCAAAAGGAATTGCTCATATTGGTGTATTAAAAGAGCTTGAGAAAAGAGGAATAAAGCCAGACTATATTGTAGGCACAAGTTTTGGGGCTTTAGTAGGTGGTCTATACGCCATTGGATATTCGCCCAAACAGATGGAAGAAATAATAATGAATAATGACTGGGATTACTTAATTAATGATGTAATTAAAAGACAGAACGTATTAATTGGGCAAGGAGATAAAAACAAAAACTCTATTTTTAGCCTACCTTTAGATGGTGTTAAACCAAGTTTTTCAAGTGGTTTATATACAGGACAAAATATCCTCACATTTTTCGAAATTGCTTGTAAAGATTATAATCACCCTATGGATTTTGATGATCTGGAAATACCATTTCGATGTATTGCCACCAATATTGAAACTGGAGAAGAAAAAGTTTTTAGTAAAGGGATTTTACCTGAAGCGCTTCGTGCAAGTATGTCTATCCCTTCGGTATTTTCTCCGTTCGAAATTGATGATGAACTATATGTTGACGGAGGTTTAGTCAATAATTTCCCTACAGATATTGCAAAAAATATGGGGGCTGATATTATTATTGGAGTTGATGTTGGAGCAGTCCTGTATAAAAAAGAAGAAATTAATTCCATTTTGCGAATTTTAGATCAATCTTCAAGTTTTTATAACGCACGTATTTCTAAAAAAAACAAAACACTTTGCGATATATATATACGACCTGATATAGAAGGCATTAGTGCAATGGGTTTTGAAGATGTTACTGAAATTATTAAAAGAGGACAAGAAAGTACTGTTCTAAATATCGCTGATATAGAGAAAATCCTTAAGCAAAGGAATTATCAGAAAAAATCAATCAATAATAAGCTCGTACCTGATAGTTTAAGAATTATTAAAGTTAAAATAGAGAGTATCTCAAGGAATGTGTCAAAAAATAAATCAATCAACAAATTAATAACAGGAAAACTTAATATTACTCCTCCTGTTACGCTTTCCAACTTAGAGTTAGGAAACAAAATTAACCGAGTATATGGTTCGAAATACTTTGATCAAGTATCTCTTCAGTTCCATTCCATGGATAGCAATTATGTAATGTCAGTAAATGTAAAAGAAAAAACAGAAAATAATTTTAATATTGGTGCTCGATTTGACCAAACTTATGGTGTAAATATTCTTCTAAAGTCTGAATTTAGAAACTTAATGATATATGGATCTCTATTAGAATTAAATGCCGTAATAGGACAAAGCCCTCACTTTGGTTACCGATATACAACAGATAGAGGCTCTAGTATCGGCTTTGGCTCCTCAATGAATTATAATTTATTTACCACTCATACTTATATAAATAATAAGATTTCTTCTACTTATAAATATAGAAGAGGTTATATAGATTTATTCATTCACTCCTACATTGGCAAATATAACAGACTTGTTGCAGGTTGTGAGGCTTCAGGGTTTTCTCTTTATTCAATACAGTCGTTTTCTGATATTGAAGATAAAAGCGCTTTCTATTACAACGCTTTTTTTGCATATATTACTGATACTTGGGACGATGCTTACTATCCAAATAAAGGATTTAAGTTAAAAACTCGAGGCGATTTAATTGGGAATAAAAATTCTACTATTTACACGCATATTTGGGTCAGGGGTAGTCAAGTATTTTCTATCAGCCCTAAAATAAAAGTGATTACTGAAGGGTTCTTGGGTATCTCTTCTATTGGCGTAGATACAACCCTATTCCGTTATGAAATTGGAGGGATGGAAAATAATCAGATTCAATGGTACAACTCGCTACCCGGATTAAGATTTATGGAGCATGGTTCTAATAATGTGTGTATTGCCAAAATTTCTCCTAGATGGGAATTCTATAAGAATAATTTTATAACTTATACTTTTGCAATAGCTGCATTGGATCGTGATACAAAAAAATTGTTTACAGATGCTGAGCAGTTTTATTCTGGTATGAGTTTAAAATATGGTTTCAACAGTATGTTCGGTCCCCTTGAAATCTCTATGGATTATTCTTTACAATCCTATCAAAATCATTTTTTTATTAGTTTAGGCTATTGGTTTTAACAAAACCCCAGAAATCTATAAAAAAGTCTTTTTGTATTAAACACATTGACACAAGAATATCTATTTTTATCAAAATCTTTAAATTATGGTATTTGTAACAGGCGGAAGTGGAATGCTTGGGAGTTACTTAATGTTAGAACTCTTAAAACAAGGAAAATCTATTAAGGCAAGTAAACGAATTGGCAGTTCACTTGTTAATACTAAAATAATCTTTCGACAATTCTCCGCCCAAGCAGATGAATTATTTTCTGAAATAAATTGGATAGACCTAGACTTATTTGACCAGAACAATATTGAAGAACATTTGACCGATATTACTGAAATCTATCACTGTGCTGCACAAATAAATAGTTCGAGAAAGAACAAAGGAATTCAAATATATAACAATCAAAAAATTACAGAGAATTTAGTGAATGCTGCTTTAAATAAAAATATTACTAAATTTTGTCACGTCAGTTCCATTTCTGCTTTGGGCAATTCTATTAATAATAAAGCAATTTCTGAAACAACAGCTTGGAAAGAACACAAAAATAACTCGACTTATTCTACAAGTAAATATTATTCCGAAATGGAAGTTTGGCGAGGAATTGCAGAGGGTTTAAATGCTGTAATTGTAAACCCCTCCGTTATTCTAGGAATAGGAGATTGGCAAAAAGGCTCAGCTAATTTATTCGACAAAATATATAATAATATTAAATACTACACGCATGGCTCTTCTGGTTTTGTAGATGCTAAAGATGTCTCAAAAATTATGATACAACTTATGAATTGTAAATCTTGTTTTGGACAAAATTATATTGTGTCGGCAAATAATGTTAATTTTAAATCTTTATTTTATAAAATAGCAAATGCTCTAGAAACTAAGAAACCATCAAAATATGCAAGTCCGGCTCTTACACAGTTGGCCTGGAGATTGGATTGGTTAAAAAGTAAGATTTCGGGTATAGACCCCCTTATTACAAAAGAATCTGCAAGAACTGCTCACAAAAAACTAGAATACGACAACTCAAAATTAATCAAAACAATTGCTTTTAATTATAAACCCTTTAATGATACAATTACCGAAATTGCTGATATATACTTAAGCCAAAAAACTTAAACCATTTCTACATCTTCTAATTTTATCCAGCCCGTCTCACCGTTCTCAATTTTCACTTTGTACCAATTTTGTATTTGGTCGAGAACTTGAAGTTTTGCCCCAGAATGTAAAATAAATAAACTGGTGCTATTTTCGTCTGGTGACGATTTAATATTAACCGAAGGATTTGTGATAATCGCAAAACCTCTATCATAATTTAATTTCTTTTGATTGTAAGACGATGCCATAGAAACTAAACTCATCATTAATAAAAAAGCTGCTGTAATAAAAGTAAACTTCTTGATTTGAACAGATTTCGAAAAGAAGTAGAACAATAATAGACTCAAGGATGACAAAAAGGCAAATACACTAATATATGCCCATAAATTGGTTGACATCTTCCCTGTCAAAGAATTATACCAATCATTAAGGAAAAACACGGGTAATGTTTTTACTTTATCGACTGTTTGAGTTTTAGCCATACGAAGATTAAAATTAATATCTTCGTCATTAGGCGATAACCTTTTAGCACGCTCATAATTAGTTATTGCCAAAGGAATATTCTTAATTTTATAATACGCATTACCCAGATTATAGTATAAGGCCGCTGACTCCTGACCCGACTTAAGTATCTTCTGGTACGCATCAATTGATTTCTGATATTGTGCATTTGTAAAATAAATATCTGCACTATCGGCCAAAGCCTGATTATTTTGCGAGAAACTCTGTAACCCAATGATTAATAATATGTTAACTAATAAATATTTCATGCTAATTATGTGTTTCTTGTCCTCAAAAGGGTGTTGGTTTATTTTTTACTTTTTTATTTTATTTTCAAATTCACTAATCAAATTTATACTAATACTATAAATCTGACTTAAATCTTTGCTCGCTTTCGAGGGAGCAAATCGTGCAAATTCACATTCCTGAATAACGTCTTTAAGTTGTGTTCGTAGCTCCTCTGGTAATTCTCTTTTTTCTAGTTCTTCTAGAGCCTTGTCCAAAGTGAAATCTGCAAAAGGAATATTAAGTTTGTCGCTTAAATAGCCTTGTATTCCTTTAATTATTTCTTCGTAAAATTGCTCGTTCTCATTCTTTTTAAGATAAGCATTAGCTAATTTCATTCTTTTAATAGCTTCTTTTTTCGCCTTTCTATTTTTCATAAGAACCGAATTCGAAGCTTCTTTAATCTGTTTTCTTTTCAAAAGGAAAACAATAATAAATAAGATAATACCAGATAAATAGCTCAACCAATATTCGAAAGTTCCAAAGAAAGGTTCTTTTTTTGGTGATAATCCTAGATTTCCGATTTTCTGATAACGAATATCTTTGCCAATCAATTCAACATCTTCTTTAGAATAAGCAATCGCATTGGTATTATTAGCCATTGCTTGCCCCTCTCCAACATTAATATCGAAAGGTTTTGTACTAATGGTTTTATATTTTCTAGTCTGCGTATCGAAATATGTAAACTTATATGAAGGGATTTTGAATTGTCCAGGATGTCTTGGCTGGATAACGTATTCGTATGTTTTAGAGCCCCTACTTCCGGTCGAAGTGTTGCTGATATTATTCGAAATAGAAGGTTCCCAAACATCAAAATCATGAGGTAAGTCTAATTTCGGATCTTCGATAAGTTTAATATTTCCGCTTCCCGATATTTTAATTTTATAAGTAAAAGCATCGTTGGCCTTAACATCGGTATTGTCTACCGAAGAAGCAATCTTAAAACTACCAACAGCACCAGTATAACTTGCAGGTTTATTTGCAGGAAGTTCTTTTACATTAATTGTTAAGGGATGCGATGTTAAGGCAATTCTATATTGCTTATATCCACCACCAAAAAAATCATCCATCATGCTCCGTCGACCTCTGCGTTGAACTTTTTTACGGATTATTGCATCAATTTTAGCTGGTGATATTTTTAATTTCCCTGCTCGCTGTGGGTAAAGCAATACTTTATCTAAAAGTGCTGTATTGTATATCACTCCATTCACATTTTCCCGCTGAAGCGAAATCTGGTCTGGCGTTTTAATATCTTGCGAATAGAATCCTTTATATTCGGGAAATTCTGCATTTTGCAAATCTACTAAATCTAGCCGAGTATAAACTTTAATAGTAAGTGCTACCGGTTCTCCCAAATACACTGTTCTTTTATTAGGAATAATACTAATATATAAATCTTTGCTGTCTACACCATCGTTGGTTTGATTTGAATTTTTAGATTTTTTTCCCTGCTTTACAACTTCAATATTTAACGAATTAGAGCTATATATTTTTCCATTTACATCAATTTTTGCTGACGAGATTTTTAATTTTCCTTCTTTGGTAGCTTGTAAAACATATGTATAAGTTTGAGAGATTTCTTTGGTCATCTGACCATTAACAATAGAAATGCTGCTACTATTCCCCATATTAGGTCCCGATAAAATACGGAAACCTGCCATTGTAGGAGGCTGAAAGTTACTTCCTTGTTTATTTAACTTATATGTTAAGCGAAATTGTTCCCCCACAGCAACTACCCTCTGACTACTAGCCAGAAAGCTAACTTTCTGAGCCTGAGAAAACAGGGTGACTGTAAAAAATAATATGACTAATAAATATCGTTTCATCTATTTAAGTTTCGAAAATATATAATCCTTTTCATTTAATTTATTAAAATTTCAAATATCATGAATTTTGCATCTTAAACAAGCATCTTGAATATTTAACAAATTAACTCTACCAATCCTTTTCAACCTTAACTTTCTGACCTTTTACTTTTTGCATCTTCATTTTCTTCTGTAAATCTTTTTCATCATTTTCTAGAGCCTTTAACATTTGCTCAGCTTTTTCTTTTGGAATCTGCTGCTTTTTCTGTTGTTGCTTTTGCTGATCTTTTTGATCTTGAGGTTGATTCTGTTTATCTTTATCTTGCTTATCTTTATCTTGCTGATCCTTTTTGTTTTGATCTTTCTTGTCTTGCTTCTTTTTATCTTGATCTTTCTTATCCTTATTTTTTTGATCGTTTTTCTTATCCTGATCCTTATTATCTTTGTTCTGATCCTTATTCTGCTTTTGTTGTTGCTGCTGTTTTTGAAGCATTTTCTGAGCATAAGCTAGATTGTACCTTGTTTCATCGTCTTTCGGATTATTGCGTAAAGCATTCTTATAAGCATCTACTGCCTCTTGAAATTTAGGTTGTTGTTGCTCATCTTTACTTACCATATTGCAGTTCCCTAAATTATGATAGGCCTTTGCTATATTCTCTTTCGATGTTTCTGAATGAGTTAAATTTTCGAATTGTTTAGCCGCTTCATCGTACTTCTTTTGTTTAAATAAAGCATCTCCTAAATTAAATCCTGCATCGAAACTCGTCGCCTTTTTTTCTAGAGCTTTTCTATATTTTAATTCTGAATTATCATAATCTTTGGTCTCGTAGGAGGCATTCCCTTGACGAATAAATTTCTTTTCTTGTGCAAATGCGAGACTAACCAATAAGCTATTTAATATGACTAAAACTAATATTCTCATGCTTAACTAATTTTATGTTCAAAAAGATTTACATTTTTCAAATATTTATTCTTTCTGTTTAATATTATCATTTCTAATAGCAAGAAAAACAATGCTATTCCAAAGAAATATTGAAACCTATCTTCATAATCTGAATATATTTTACTTTCAAATTCTTGCTTATCCATCTTCTGTATATCATCCATCAAATTGTCTAACTGAGTAGCCGGAATATATTCTCCCTCACCAGCCGATGCTATTTGCTGCAAGGTCGTTTCATTCAACTTCGTCATTACAATCTCTCCACTTTTATCTCTTCTATAATCTTTTCTTCCGTACCTATCGTATACTGGTATCGGTGTTCCTTGTGGGAGTCCCATTCCAATGGTATAAGTATATATCCCCTCTTGTGTTGCTTCTTTTGCTAATTCAACAGCTCCTTCTTCGTGGTTTTCTCCATCGGTAATGACCAACAACACTTTATTTTTATCGTTATCTTTTGTAAAACTATGAGTTCCCAATTCTATAGCTTCTCCAATTGCAGTTCCTTGAACCGGTACAATTCCTGTAGAAATTGAACTTAGAAACATTTTTGCGGCTCTGTAATCTGTGGTTGTAGGCATCTGAACATAAGCTTTCCCTGCGAAAACAATCAAACCAACCTTATCACCATGTAGCTTATCTATCAACTGAGAAACCGTTCTTTTGGCTCGTTCCAAACGATTTGGCTTAATATCTTCTGCCATCATACTATTCGAAACATCAAGAGCAATAATTATTTCGACCCCTTTGCGTTTCATTTCTTGTAGTTTAGAACCAATTTGAGGATTAGATAGCCCAATAATGAAAAAAATAAATGCTAAACTCAATAATATAAACTTGATACGAGGACGCGTTTTCGAGCTTTCTGGCATAATTACCTTTAGTAAACCGTCGTCTCCAAATCGTTGCATGCGCTTTCTTTTTTGCCTTTGCAAAATGATAAACCACAGCAACAGTACTGGTATTAATATCAGCAAGTACAATATTTCTGGTCTTTCGAATTGTATCATTTTTCTTTATAAATTTAAATTTCCTTATCTCAAAAATGAATTATTTTATACTAAAGAACTTAAGTGGGTCTACTTTCTTACCATTCTCAATAATCTCGTAATGCAAATGTGGAGCTGTAGATGTTCCTGTATTACCAACGATTCCAATAATTTGACCTTTAGTTACCTTATCGCCCTGTTTTACATCAATACTTTTCAAATGTGCATAGCGCGTGGTGTAAATATCATTATGTTTAATCGTAATCATATTTCCATAGCCTTTATTACTCTTTTGAATCTTTTCAACCAAACCTGAAGCAGTAGACACAATCTCTGTTCCTTCCATACTCATTAAATCTACTCCCTCATGAAATTTTTCCACTTTGTATATTGGATGAACTCTATTTCCAAAATTTACCGATGAACTAATTTCCTTTTTACTAATGGGAGAAATATCTGGTTCCCCTTCAATCTTGCTAAAAGATTGCAACAGCAAAAAACTAAGTCCAAAAATTAAGCTTATTTTAAAAATTATTTTCATATCTATATTTTTATTAAGTTATCGAACGTAAAACTGTGTTACGTAAAACTAATTCTAGTAATAATATTAATCCTGCAACAACTGCAAACCAAAAGTATTCTTCATTCTTACTACTAAATTCATTCACATTTATCTTGGTTTTTTCTAATTCCTCAATTTTCTTGTAAATATTCTTTAACGATTTATTATTAGTGGCTCTAAAATACTCTCCGTCCGTTATGCTAGAAATTTCTTTCAAAGTTTTTTCGTCAATTTTCACATCCATCATCTGCGTTTGCATTCCAAACAAAGTCTGTACAGGGTACGGGGCCTGACCGATTGTTCCTACTCCGATGGTATAAACTCGAATTCCAAAATTTTGTGCAATCTCTGCTGCTGTAACTGGGGAGATATCTCCTCTATTATTCTCTCCATCGGTCAACAAAATAATTACTTTACTTTTTGCTTCACTCTCTTTAAGACGATTTACAGCATTGGCTAAGCCCATTCCAATAGCAGTTCCATCCTCTATCATTCCTGTTTTGACTTCTTGTAAAAGGTTAATCAATACATCGTGATCGGTTGTAATCGGGCATTGTGTAAAACTCTCTCCCGAAAACACTACTAAACCAATTCTATCGTTTACTCGTTCCGAAATAAAATCTTTAGCAACACTAATTGCTGCTTTCAATCTATCTGGTTTTAAATCTTGTGCTAGCATACTCGACGAAATATCAAGAGCGAGGACTATATCGATACCTTCGGTTGTTGTGTTTTTCCACTTATCGGTAGATTGTGGTCGAGCCAAAATAGTTATTATTAAAGCTATTGCCAACAGTCGTAAAACGAACAAAAAATGTTTCAAATAAACTTTATAAGATGTCTTTTGTCCAGAAAAAGGACGTAATGACGAAAACTGAATATGCGCATCTTGCTCTTTTAGTTTCCATATATACCAAGCTATCATTGGTATTAAAAGCAATAATAGGTAGAAAAACTCCTTATTTGCAAACTCAAAATTATGCATTTTCTTCCTCCTCTATATTTTTATCTTTTTCTTCAACTTCCTTTTTTACAGGCTCTTCTTTATCGATAGCCACCTTAGATATTTGCTCTTCTTCAACTTCGATCATTTCCACTTCTTCGCTAATTAATTTTGTGTTCTCTATTAAATCAAAGGCGTTTTTTAATGCTAAATCATTTTCGTTAGCCAAAGGTTTTGCTTTAGCAAACTTAGCCATATCCGCAGTTGATAAAATTTGATTCAGTTGTAACAATTGTTCATCGGACAAAATCTTTCCGTGTTTAAGAGTATCCAAAATCTCTTGCGAGGTTTGCTCCAAAGATTTAACTCTAAATCGATTCTCCAAATAATTTCTTACAATATTGGACAGCTCTACATAATAGGGTTTGACTCTATCACTTTGCCACAGTTTCTTTTCTTTCAAATCTTCTAATTCTCGCAAAGCAACAATATGTGCGGCCTCTTTTGGAATCAATTTTTTAACTGGAGTCTGTTCTCTATTTTTTTGTTTTTTAATAAACCAAAGTACAGCAATAATCAAGGCAATCAGTAATAAGCCCAATAATAAATAAGGATAATTCTCCGATAAAAATTCATACAAAGTCCAAGGGGCTTCTATTGGTGCTTTAATATCAAAAATAGCATTCTGTTTAGTTGTATCTAAAACTAAAGTAGCCACAGCAAACCTTAAAGCTTGACTTTCAAGAGTATCGTTCGTGTTTTTATTAATAATAAGCTGAGGGGGTATTACATAATAACCACTATCAAAAGATGTTATAGTATAATTGACCAAAAAATGATTAATTTGTTTTTGTGTAAAAATAGTATCTAATGATATATCTACAATTTCCAATTTATCAATAATCGTATCTTGCATCAAAGGCCAAGACACTAAACTATCTTTAGGATACTGCACATCAACCGTCAATCTTGTTTGATCACCAATTCTAATCAAATTGGTATCTAAACGACTTTGAATGCGTATCTCTTGAGCAAATACATTTTCGGTAAAAAAACTCAATATCAATATAATATAAATAAAAAACTTTGCCATTTTAATTCCTAATTATCAATATTTTCTATCCTCTTTTTTTAAACAGATTAATTAATACTCTAACGTAATCTTGCCCAGTTTCTAGGTTGACATTATCGACTCCATTTTTTGAAAAAATATTTTTCAAATCGCTGGATGTCTTTTGCCACCAATTCCCATAATCCATCCTCACTCGATGACTCGATGTATCTATCCATTTTTTTTGTCCAGACTCTGCATCGAGAATCTGAATTAACCCAACATCGGGAAGTTCTTTTTCTCTTTGGTCAAAAACTCTAAGAGCAATTAAATCATGTTTATTATTAGCAATTTTCATTGCAGTATCAAAATCATCATCAATAAAATCAGAAATAATAAACCCTGTACTTTTCTTCTTAATTACATTTGAATAATAACGCAACGCTTCTGAAATATCAGTGCCCGAATTTTCTGGTTTAAACTCGATTAAATCGCGAATAATTCTAAGAATATGCTTCCTTCCTTTTTGAGGAGGAATAAAACGTTCGACCTTATCGGTGAAGAAAATCACTCCAATTTTATCGTTATTGGCAATAGCCGAGAAAGACAAAACTGCAGCTATTTCTGTTATCAAATCTGTTTTAAGTTGTGTATGTGTTCCAAATATTTTTGAAGCAGAAACGTCGATAAGTAGCATAACGGTCATTTCTCTCTCCTCCTCAAACACCTTAACAAAAGGAGCGTTAAATCGAGCGGTTACATTCCAATCAATACCTTTTATTGGATCACCATACTGATACTCACGTACTTCGCTA
>JAMOQL010000042.1 GCA_027064025.1 Bacteroidales bacterium | reverse complement strand
GATTTTAGTATTTATTCTTTTCAGAAAAAGTCCAATAATTAAATGGCTTAGGAGCCCTTATTTAGCCATAGCTTCCATTTCTTCAATTTTATTTTTAGTCATATTGATGGGTAGTTTTACACAAGACATACCCAGTAAAATAGTCTGGATTAATCGTTTAAGTTTAAATCGGATTGCTTTTTCGATTCCCTTTCTATTTAGTCTTTTCTTTTTTCTTACCAATTTGGCACTGGTTATTATATATAGGCTAAAAGAATTTAATTTGCGTAGTTTATTATTTGCTTTCAATCATATAGGAATTTTTGTGATAACTATTTCTATGATATTTTCTGTTGGCGATATTCAAAAGCAAACTGTTAGGGTTGATCAGGATAATTTTCTTTTCGAAATAAATAACGGAGGTCATCGGATAGAGCTTCCTTTTGCTCTTCGGCTATTAGATTTTAACCTAGAGTTATTTCCTCCTAAAATTGCAATTGTTGATAATACTACCGATAATATTGTCAGCGGAAATGGTTTTTTGGTTTCTGCAAATACCGATTCAATTATTACATATAAAAATTATCGGGTTAGTATTAAACAATATTTATCTAAATCTGTAAAACAAGCCGATAAATATTATTTTGTAAATGACGTTGGGTTCTCGCCTTCGGCTTTGCTCGAAATAACTTTCCCAGATGGTCATACAACAGAAAAATGGGTTTCTTGTGGCAGCTTTGTTTATCCTTCGGAGTTTGCGGTTTTAGACAGTAATTATACGCTTGTAATGCTTGACCCAGAGGCCAAAAATTTTCAATCAAAAATACAAGTCAGTTATCCCGATAAAAGGCAACAAAACTTGATTCTCAAAGTAAATCAACCTGTAAACATCGAAGGTTGGGATATTTACCAAACCGATTACGATAAAGAAATGGGAACATGGTCAAATTATTCAATTTTAGAATTGGTTTATGACCCTTGGCTCAATGTTATTTATATTGGCATTGCAATGCTAATATCTGGAGCTATTTTATTAATCTTTGTAGGTAGAAATGAACGGATACAATAACAGGTATGAATATATATAATTTTGAAATATACGGATATTTAACCATTGTAATTTGGATGATTGGTCTTGTAGCATTTCTACTCACAAAACAAAGTTTTTTGCTAACAACAAGTAGTTTTGTAGGAACAATTATTCTATTATCTTTTATTATTATATATTGGCGATTGATAGAGCGACCTCCTATGCGAACGTTGGCAGAAACTAGAATCTGGTATGCCTTTTTTTTATCAGTTATTGGCAGTTTTATTTACCTGCGATGGAAGCAAGCTTGGATTCCTATTTTTACTCAAATATTGGCAGTTTTATTTATAATAATAAATATCTACAAGCCAGAAACCTATAATAAATCCCTAATGCCAGCTTTGCAGTCGGTATGGTTTATTCCTCACGTTATTGTTTATATGTTGGCCTATTCTTTTCTAGCCGCATCTTTTATTTTTGCTATTAAGAGTTGGTTTGTCGCAGATAAGAAATACGACGCACAGATTAAACTAACCGATAATATAGTATATATTGGTTTTAGTTTTTTAACACTAGGCTTATTATTTGGAGCACTTTGGGCCAAAAAAGCTTGGGGGCATTATTGGACCTGGGATCCCAAAGAAACCTGGGCTTTTATTACTTGGGTAGGTTACCTTATTTATATTCATTATCGACATCAGTCCAATAAAAAAGACCGCTCACCAGCTATTATATTAATTTTAGCTTTTGTTCTACTTATGGTTTGCTGGTTTGGAGTTCAATACTTACCATCGGCGAGTAACTCTGTACATACCTATGCTTATTAATATTTAGAAACAAAAAAAAGGATAAGCCAGAAGCTATCCTTTATTAAAAATATTATTGATTGATTACTGTTTTTTAACCCGAACAGCATTCATTCCTTTCATTCCTTTTTCTAGTTCAAACTGAACCATATCACCTTCGCCAATTTGGTATTCGCATCCATTAATGTGTACAAAAAAGCTTTCGCCTGTACCTGTTTCTTTAATAAATCCAAAACCCTTCGAATCGTTAAAAAAGTCTACTCGTCCTTTTCTAATAGGATCTATATATACATCTTCTTGTTTAGCGACTCCAATAACAATATCTTCAGCGACAATTTTCTTTTTTGTTGTTGGATCTGGAGGTGTATCAGTTATGTTACCAAATTCATCCACATAGGCAATCATATCATCAAGTTTTCCACCTACGGAATTAGCTTTTCTTTCCTCTTTTCTCTTTTCCTTTTCTTTCTTCTTCTTAGCCTTTTTCTTTTCTTTTTCAGCTTTATTAAAGCTTTGTTGCGATTTCGCCATTCTATTTCTTTAGTTTAAAATTATATTTCTGATACAAAGATAATAAATATTGGCTTTATTTTTCATAAATTTTTTAGAAAGAACAATTTAGACCTTCATTTAGAGGTCTTAAATAGATATATTTTGTTAAAGAGATATTAATGTTATTAAATATATATATTAGATATGATTATTATCATAATAAGCTATATTTTTGTATTTTAGTACTTAAAATTAGATACAATGTCAAAGATTGTGAATGTAACCGAAGCTGCTTCCATAGCCTTACATGGTTTAGTATTAGTGGCTCAATCCAAAGATAAACTCATTAATGTAAATAAAATAGCAGAAGTAACCTCTAGTTCTAGACACCATATTGCTAAGGTGTTTCAGCAAATTGTGAAAGAAGGCTGGGTAAGCTCACAAAGAGGCCCTAGTGGTGGATTTAAATTAATTGTAGATCCTAAGGACGTTACTTTTTTACAGATTTATGAATTGATTGAAGGAGAGATTGACCGATCATTTTGTCCTTTTGGGAAACAAGAAAGTTGCTCATTTAAACAATGTTTATTGCATGGAGTAACTCAGAAAATGACTAAAGAATTTATTAAATATCTCGAAAGTCAAACTCTTGAAATGCATATGAATAATGCTATTAAAGAAAAAAAATAAATTGCTTATATAGGGATAGAAAAAGAGTCTATCATATTATTTGTGATATTTAATTATCCGATGCGTATATTGAGTTAAATTAATTGTTCCTATTATAAACTATTGCTTTGTTTATAGAGTATTAGATAATTGGCGTATTCAAAATTTAGATACGTTTTTTATTGTCGTAATTTCAATGTTTTATGTCAAAAAGTCATGGATAATATTTGATAAACGTCAACACGGCTGAATATATTTTTTATTAATGACAAACTTTCTGTTTTTGTAAATTGGTTCATCAATTGCAAAGATCAAACGAACATTAAAAAAAGATATTATGAATTTAGATCAATATACCATTAAATCGCAAGAAGCTTTGCAGAAGGCAATGCAGATTGCCACAGACAGACAAAGTCCAAATATAGAAAATGCTCATTTATTAAAAGCTATGATTGAGATAGACGAGCAATTGATTAAATACTTATTCGAAAAAACAGGTGCCAATTATCTAAGTATTTCGAGTGCATTGGATTCGATGATGAGCCATTTGCCCAAATCTAGTGGTGCACAGCAAGTCTATCTATCTAGAGATGCACAGGCTGTAATTAACAAAGCAGAGAAAATAGCACGAAAAAAGAATGATCAGTTTGTTACTTTGGAGCATTTACTATTGTCATTATTAGAAAGTAAAGATGATGTTTCTAATCTACTTAAAGATGCTGGTTTGACAGCAAAATTGCTAGAGAAATCGATTGATGATTTAAGAAAAGGAGAGAATGCAAATTCGGCTTCTGCAGAAGACCGT
>JAMOQL010000041.1 GCA_027064025.1 Bacteroidales bacterium | reverse complement strand
CTATTTTAGCATCAAATTCTATACTATTAGCGTTTAATATTTCTATTCTTTTTGTTTCCTGAGCGGATACAAACGAATAAACAGCTAGTAATAATACAGTAACAATATGTTTATATGATAGCACTTAACTTGCTTTATAATAATGATTTAATAATATCTTCAATACTCAATCCTTCAGCTTCAGCTTTGTAATTTTTAGATAGGCGATGTCGCAGAATAGGATAAGCAACTGCTTGAACATCTTCTATATCTGGCGAAAATTTACCATTAAGCGCAGCGTGAGTTTTTGCTCCAATTATTAGATATTGTGAAGCTCTAGGACCAGCACCCCAATCTATATATTTTTTTACATCTTCGGTAGCCATCTCTCCTTCTGGTCTCGTCTTGGCAACAAGACTAACTGCATATTTAATTACACTGTCGTTAACAGGAATTTTGTAGATTAATTCTTGAAATTTTAAAATTTCTTTAGCCGATAAAATTTTATTTAATTCTACTTTAGAATCTGTTGTTGTGCTTTTTACAATATTTACTTCGTCTTCATATTTGGGATAATCGACTATTACATTAAGCATAAAACGGTCTAGTTGTGCTTCTGGCAAAGGATAAGTTCCTTCTTGTTCGATAGGATTTTGTGTTGCCATTACAAAAAATGGTGCTGCTAAATCGAAATGCTGTCCTGCAGTAGTTACCGATCGCTCTTGCATAGCTTCAAGCAAAGCTGCTTGAGTTTTTGGAGGCGTTCGGTTTATCTCGTCTGCTAATACAAAATTGGTAAATAATGGCCCTTTTACAAATTTAAATTGTCTGTTTTCGTCTAAAATTTCTGTTCCAATAATGTCTGAAGGCATTAAATCTGGTGTAAATTGGATTCTATTAAAATCTAAGCCCAAAACTTTAGAAATTGTACTTACCAAAAGTGTTTTGGCTAAACCTGGTACGCCAACTAGTAAACAATGCCCACGGCTAAATATTGAAATTAATACTTCTTTTACGACTTCGTCTTGCCCAATAATTACTTTGTTAATTTCATCGAAGAGCTTCTTATAGGCTGAACTTAAATCGTTTAGTGTATCTATATCGTTAGTGTTTTTCATATTATTTCTTCTTAATTACTCAATCAATAATATCCTTGACTTGTTTAATAATCTACGAAAATAACGATTCCGTATGGATATATCAATTCTGATTTATGAATTTTCAGAGTAAAGTATAAAAAAATACAATTATCAGCTTTATAAAATAGAATTACGAGTTCTTATTTTAACTTTACAGAAAATTTATTACACAATAATTGATGAAGATTCTATTAAATTGTTTACCTCCAGCAGATATCAATACACCATCTATTTCGCTTTCAATTCTTAAAGCATTTATGTTAAAAAACAGAATAGAAACAAATATTAAATATTGGAATTTTTTGTGGCCAAATATGGAGGATTATTTTGAAACAGAAGATTCTGAAATTAGGTTAATCCCTTTTTTGTCAATACTCAACGATATAGAAAATAATAACAAAGGGAATCGACGAATTCTTTCTTTGCTTCAAAAAATCCAACCTTCTTTTAAAGATGACAACCCCAATTATTACGATGAATATTTAGAAGAAATTAAATCTAATATATATGAAATATTAGATTCAGAATTGGAAAATATTGATTTCTCTGAAATATCCCTTTTTGGTATTACAGCTAAGTACAATCAATGGATCCCAGGAATGATATTGGCAGAAGAAGTAAAAAAAATTGCACCAAATACTAAAATTATTGTTGGAGGCTTTGGTAGTAAAGCTGTGGCAATGGAGGCGATGAAATTTTGTCCATATTTTGATTTTGCAAATTGGGGCGAAGGTGAATATCCGTTGCTATCGCTTATGGATCAGATCAACTCTAAAGACTCTTGTTTTGACTCAGTTCCTAGACTTATTTATCGTAAAAAGCATAACCTTACCGTTTCTTCTACACAAAAAAGTAAATATTTAGATTTCGAACATTATATTTATCCTAATTTCGAAGATTTTGTAGTTAATCACCCCAATATTGAGGATAATGACAAAATTAATATCCCTATCAATACCATTCGTTCTTGTAGTTGGAGTAAATGCAAATTTTGTGATTTTAATAAGGGATATAAATTAAGAGCCAGAAGTCCAGAATGTATTGTAGATGAAATTGAAAGTCTTACTAAACAATATGGATTTACAACCTATTCTTTTGTTGATAGTGATACATTTATCAATGTAAATCATTTTGAAAAATTACTTGATTTAATTATCAATTTAAAATATGTCAACGAAAAAGATTATATTTTTTGGGCAGAGATTATTCCTAACGACCAATTTAATGCTCGAATAATGGAAAAAATGGCAATAGCAGGCTTTAAAAATATATTTATTGGCTACGACGCCCTTTCCGATTCTTTGCTTCGGAAAATGAATAAAAGCAATAGTTTTTCTG
The DNA here is from genome assembly GCA_027064025.1 of Bacteroidales bacterium. Lineage (GTDB taxonomy): Bacteria > Bacteroidota > Bacteroidia > Bacteroidales > JAFGXI01 > JAFGXI01. The sequence goes on along the minus strand of JAMOQL010000041.1, from coordinate 1,327 downwards.
ACAATATATTTTTTGTTAAATATGCGATTAAAAATGGGATATCCCCTTTTGTTAATGTCATAAAGCATACGCCTGACGAAACAGAAGAAGATATTCAAGAATGTATTAATAATCTTCATTTCTTGCGGTTTTTTTATAATGATAATATTATTTCTTTTTCGCATCAGTTTGTAGATTTAGTACTTTCTTCTATGAGTAAATACTATTCGATATTATCCGAAGAAAGTCGAAATAAGTATTATCTTGATGAGCTTAGTTATTTAATGCCCAATAAGTTTTCTAATAATAAAGAACGCTTTCATCTGTTTAGATATCGGAATTCTTCGCCTAATAATATTCGAGAATGGAATAATTTAATGGAGGTCGAAGAATATTATAAAACGAATAACTTCTCATACAAAATCCAGGAAAATAATGACGTATTTTACTATACTGAATATCGTAATGATGAAGAAATTGCTGATATGGTATTTGGTGAACCTGAATATGCGCTTATTCTAAAAGCAATTGAAGGAGAAATTTACAGTTTTCTGAAACTGAAGAATAAACTAAAAGAAAATGATTTTGAAATTTCAGACGCAAGAATCAAAGAAGTGCTTTTTAACTTAAAAAGCTTATATTTAATATATTACAATAATAATTTTTTAAATATTGTTTCTGTTATTCATGTTTAAGAAAAAGAATAATTTGTAAAAGTGTATCTATAATAATAAATATTTTTAATAATATAAGAATGAAAATTAAATACTCTGGGGCTCAATACTCTGCAATAGTTGGAATTGGTGAAAAACTCACTAAACTAGAAAAAGAAACAGGCGAAAAATATTTACGTTTAAATCGTGGTATTCCTGCGGTTACCAATATCGACTTATCAGAAATAATTCCATTAATAGATTTTAACTCGACTGAGATACAAGTTTATCCTCCTAATTCAGGAATGCCAAAACTCAAAAATACTATCAATAAATATTACTTTCAAGGAGTCGCTAATAGTCAAAATATTTTTTTAACAGCTGGCGGAATGAATGCTTTAGATTTGATATTTAAAACCATTGACACAAAAGAAGTTATACTTCCTGAATTTTATTGGGGAGCTTATGTAAATACGCTTAAAATTAATATGCAGAATTATGATTTTTATACCTCTTTTGAAAATTTAATAGAAAGAAAAGACCAATTAAGAAATTCAAGTGTGTTGGTTTGTGACCCCAATAATCCTATAGGAAATAAATATGATGATGAGATGCTTTTAGAGTTGGTTGCAGAATTAGACTCTAATGGAACTACAATAATTTGGGATAGTCCATACAGAAAATTATTTTACGAG
>JAMOQL010000040.1 GCA_027064025.1 Bacteroidales bacterium | reverse complement strand
TAAACAAAAAAAGACTCACCATAATAATGATGAGCCATCGATTCATATGTTATAAGTTATTGTTTTTCATCATATTTAGACATAAACGATTCTGCTTTTTTTACCATATTGGCAGAACCTGTAAAAAATGAAATACGTTGATGTAATTCTTTTGGCTTAACATCTAAAATACGCTTTCCATATCCATTAGTGGCCAGCCCTCCTGCTTGTTCCGCTAAAAAGGCAATAGGATTACATTCGTACAACAATCTTAATTTACCTCTAGGATTTGATGATGTTCTAGGGTAAATAAAAATACCTCCCTTTATTAAATTTCTATGAAAATCGGCAACTAAAGATCCAATATATCGTGAAGAATAAGGTCTATTTGTAGACTTATCTTCGACTTGACAATATTTTAGATAATCTTTTACCCCTTGCGGAAATTTGATATAATTACCTTCGTTAATAGAATATATACTACCCTCTTTTGGTGTTTCCATAAACTGATTCGATAAACAAAATTCGCCAATCGAAGGATCTAATGTAAACCCCGTTGTACCCAATCCTGTTGTATAAACTAACATTGTAGAAGAACCATAAATAACATAACCTGCAGCCACTTGTTTATTTCCTTCTTGTAAAAAATCTTCTGTAACAACAGGAGTTCCTGGAGAAGAAATTCGTCTATAGATAGAAAAAATAGTTCCAATAGATACATTAACATCTATATTCGATGAACCATCTAGAGGATCCATACAAATAATATAATTCCCATTAACAGACAAATTATCGGTAAAAACAACAATTTCGTCTTGCTCCTCGGTAGCTACACCTGCCACTATACCACTCGATTTAAAAGAACTAATGAAAGTTTTATCTGCAAAAATATCTAATTTTTTTTGATCTTCACCCTGAATATTTATAGCACCCGCTTCACCTAAAATATCGACTAACCCTGCCTTATTTACCTTTTTGTGAACAATTTTAGCTGCCACTCCTAAATGGGTTAATAAACGAGATAATTCTCCTTTTGCATAAGGGAAAGCCGACTGCTGCTGAATAATGACTTCGTTTAATGTTTGTACTTGTGCTCCTTTCATATTATTAATAAGTTAAAGATTTCTTTTGTTAGTTTAATTCGCTTTAACATTCTGTTACATTATTGTTTTAATTTACTTGCGTAAAAATACAATTAATTAGCAAAGCAAACATCTAAAAACTAAAGTATTTATATGGTTTGTAACATTTTTATTTAATTATCGTCCTATGAAAATATTTGTGTTAATTCACAAAAAAATTATCTTTGTAAAAAATTTAAAGACAAATAAAATGAAGTTAAAATCAGTAATTTTTCTACTAATCATGAGCTTATTTAGCAGTAACTTTGCTAAAGCTGATGAAGGAATGTGGTTATTATCACTAATTGGTAAAAACTACGAAGACATGAAGGCTAAGGGATTAAAACTATCTCCCGAAGACATCTACAATATCAATCATGCTAGTTTAAAAGACGCATTAGTTGGTTTAGGTAGCGAGCAAGCTCCTTTCGGTTTCTTCTGTACTGGAGAAATTATCTCTAGTAAAGGTTTAGTACTTACAAACCACCACTGTGGTTACGAAAGTATTCAAAAGCACAGTAGCGAAGCCAATAATTATTTATTAGATGGTTTTTGGTCAGCAAATTTTGCTGATGAGTTGCCAAACGAAGGTATGACAATGACAAGAGTTGTTTCTATAGAAGATGTTTCTCAAAAAATCTTATCTCAACTTACCGATGATATGACAGAAAGTGATCGTCATAACAAAATTAAAGAAATCAGTGCTAAACTTACAAAAGAAGCTAAAGAAGCTGATAATGCTTATGGTTACGATGTAAAAAGCATGTTCGAAGGCAACCAATTCTTTATTTTTAAATACGAAGTTTTTAAAGACATCCGTTTAGTAGGAACTCCTCCAAACTCAATTGGTAAATTTGGTGGCGATACAGATAACTGGATGTGGCCTCGTCACACTGGAGATTTTTCTGTATTTAGAATTTATACAGACAAAGACAATAAACCTGCAAAATATTCTAAAGACAACAAACCTTATTCTCCAGAACATCATTTTCCTGTTTCTATTAAAGGACAAGAAAACGGAGACTTTGCTATGGTTATGGGCTTTCCTGGTTCTACAGAGCGTTTTTTAACTTCTTACGGTGTTCAACAAGCCTTAGACATTACCAATCCTACAACTGTAAAAATCAGAGATTTAAAACTTAAATTAATGAAAGTTGGGATGGATAGAAATGAAAAAACATACTTGCAATATGCATCTAAATATGCGCAAACTGCAAACTACTGGAAATACTTCCAAGGTCAATCTAAAGGTCTTAAACGATTAAATGTTTATGGTCAGAAAAAAGAATTAGAAAATCAGTTTACTAAATGGGTAAATGAAAATGAGGCTAGAAAAAAACAATATGGTGAAGCTTTACCTCTTTTAGATAAATATTACACAGCAAATAAAGAAAATGCATTAGTTCAGACCTATCTTTTCGAAGGTATTTTCCAAGGTTCTGAAATGTTTATGCTTCCATTCCAAATGCAACAATTTGCTGGTGTATTAGCTAATTCTGCTGATAAAAAAGATTTAATTTTAGGAATGGCTAAAGAGCTTAAAGAAAGTATGAAAGAGCATTGGAAAGATTATAACGAAGATGTTGATAAAAGTATCTTTGCGGGTCTATTAAATATGTATTATAAAAATGTTCCTGCAGATAGACAGTTACAATTTATTGCTGATGCTGGGAAAAAATACAAAGGAAATTTCAATAAATATGCAGATATGATTTACAAAAAATCAATCTACGCATCAGAAGAAAAGTTTAATGCTTTTATGGACAAGCCTAGTATTAAGGTATTAGACAAAGACCCTATCTACTCTATTAAAGGAGATATTGTTAATCAATATTTATTATTTATGGGTGCCTCAGACGATCACGACAAAGGGATGCGTTTATTCGAAGCAGGTCTTTTAAAAATGAATGCTGATAAGAAATATTATCCTGACGCTAACTCAACTTTACGTTTAACTTACGGTTCTGTTGGTGATTACAATCCCAAAGATGGTGTTCATTACAACTATTTTACCACTATTGATGGAATCATGGAAAAAGAAGTGAAAGGTTCTAAAAAAAGTGATGAATTCTATGTAGAGCCCAAGCTTAAGGAACTTTATGCTAAAAAAGATTACGGTCAATATGCCGATAAAGATGGTAACTTACACGTTTGCTTTACTACAAATAACGATATTACTGGAGGAAACTCAGGAAGTCCTGTTATCAATGGAAACGGTGAATTAATAGGTACAGCTTTCGATGGTAACTGGGAAGCTATGAGTGGTGATATTGCTTTTGAGCATAAACTACAAAAATGTATTAATCTTGATGTTCGTTACACTTTATTTATCATGGATAAATTTGGTGGTGCTCACAGATTAATTGAAGAAATGGATATCGTAAAATAACAAGTAAAATTGTATTAAGAAAAAGCTACTTCTTTTGAAGTGGCTTTTTTTATCGAAGAAATACTAAACTCAATATCCCAGAATCTAATAATACAAATGAATGATAAGACTAACTCTTTTATTAGCTTATGCTTCTAGTTTAGAAAAGAAGTTGATAAAAAAGTACATCATCCCATTTATCATGAGATAATCTTTGCCAAGCTTTTTTTACTCCTGTTTGCGTAAATCCACAACTCTCAAACAAGTAAATACTTGCAATATTACTTTGACTTATATTACAATACAACTGATTTA
>JAMOQL010000039.1 GCA_027064025.1 Bacteroidales bacterium | reverse complement strand
AAAACATAGTTATTATGTCAGAAATTAAAATAGAAAAATTGTCGAAAGAAGAAGCTAAAACTCGCTTCAATAAAATTGCCGATGATTTAATTAAACCCATGACTAAATTTGGAACGGGATTTCAAATTTGGATATTTATATTATTTTTAGTTCTCACACTTTTTGGATATGCTTATTTTATTCAAGTTAGGGATGGTTTAGGTGTTACAGGCATGCACGATTATGCTGCTTGGGGAGCCTATATCGCAAACTTTGTGTTTTTTGTTGCTGTAGCTTTGGTAGGAATGTTAATTACAGCAGTACTTGGGCTTACAGGTATTAAATGGATTACTCCAATTTCACGGATTGCCGAAATGGTAGCTGTAGCTTTTGCTATGATTGCAGGTTTAGTTATTGTTTTCGATATGGGACGTCCAGATAGAGTTCTAAATGTATTTACTCATGGTCGAGTTCAGTCGCCAATTGTTTGGGATTTAACCGTAGTTATGACATACACTGCTATTAGTGCTTTACTATTAATTTTACCTTTAATTCCAGATATTGCTATTATCAAAAAGCGTTTACCTAATGCTCCAAAATGGCAAATGATACTTTGGAATCTTTTATCTTTTGGATGGGTAGGTACACCAGCACAATACAAATCTATTCATAAAATGGTTAGAATATTAGCTATACTAATTGTACCTGTGGCATTAGCAATTCATACTGTTACTTCTTGGCTGTTTGCCTCTACCTTACGCCATGGATGGGATAGTACAATTTTTGGACCTTATTTCGTTACAGGAGCCTTTGTTTCAGGAGTAGCAGCTGTTATTATTGCCATGTATATATTAAGAAAATCGTACAATCTAAAAGATTATTTAACAGATTATCATTTCGATAAAATCGCTAAACTCTTAGTTCTCGTATCTTTAGTTTATTTCTATTTTAATATTAACGAATTTTTAGTTCCTGCATATAAAATGAAAGCAGGAGACGATCATCATATTTTAACCCTTTTTACAGGCGAATGGGCAGGTTGGTTTTGGTTTGCTCAAGTTTTTGGTAATATTATTCCAATGACTCTGTTATTGTTTAAGAAATTTAGAAAGCCTGGACCGATGTTTTGGATGTCAATATTTGTAATTCTAGGAGCTTGGGCTAAACGATATATTATTGTTATTCCAACTCAATTGCATCCTCACTTACCAATCCAAAATGTGCCAGAAGCATTTCATGTATATCATCCAACAGGACCAGAAATTGCCATTACAATTGGAACAATTGGTATGGCGATTACTATTGTTACTATTTTGGCTAAAATTTTCCCTGTAATTTCTATTTGGGAAACAGCAGAAGAAGCGGGTGTCGATAGAGAAACCATTAACGAATAATCGAAAATAAATATTGAAAAATAAAGAAAATGAAAACATTTAATATAAATAAAATTTGGTTACTTGTTGTTTTTGTAGCTTTCTACTTTAATTCGATAGCACAACAAAATTGGACTGTTCCTGCGGATGATAGTAAAAAAGTTTGTAAAAAACCATTTACCAAATCGATGGCTAGAAATGGCAAAGATTTATTTAACACAAAATGTAAATCATGTCATGGTGCAGTTGGAACCAATTCAAGTTTACCATTAAACCCTGAGCCAGGGGATCCTGCAGGAGAAAAATTTTCTAAACAAACCGATGGTGACTTATTCTATAAATTAACGACTGGAAAGGGTGGTATGCCAGGCTTCTCATCTCAGTTATCAGAAGAAGAACGATGGAGTATTATTTCATACATCAGAACCTTCCATAAAGATTATGTACCTAGTGGCGGAAAGGGTTCTGCAGAGCCCGAAACAGATGATGTGTTTTCTGGTTCAGATTTGAAGATTTCTGTTAGTCTTGAGCAAGTTAACCTTGAAACTACTGCAAATGTTACAGGTAATAAAGATGGGGAATCGGTTCCTGCAAAAGGCGTAAGAGTTGGTTTTTATGTAAAAAGAAATTTTGGGCTATTACCTATCGGAAATGTTATTACAACAAATGCCGATGGTGTTGCAAAAATGACCTTCCCTAGTGATCTGCCTGGCGACAGTTTAGGTAATATAAAAATGATTGTCAAGTTAATTGATGAGGATGTCTATGGTAAAGTTGACTATACACAAACATTAGATTGGGGAAAAAGATTTGTTTATGAGAATCCATTGAACCATAGAGCAATGTGGGGAAATAGAGGAAATGCACCATTGTGGTTATTATTTTCATATTTTGGAATTGTAATTGCCGTTTGGTTAACTATTTTTTGGGTTGTTTTCCAACTAATTAAACTTAAAAAAGCAAAATAAATACTTATATGCTATTTTGATATATTGATGATAAATATCTAGGATACTACGAAATATCAAACAAATACCGTGATGGTTTCGAAGAGATAATTACAGAATTAAAACAAGATTTTGATTTGTTTTTATTGTCTAGAGATAACGACTCTGAAAAAGAAAATTTAAAACAATATTTTGACGAATCTAATATCCTTTTTAATCAAACACCACAAGATAAAAAAGATTTTATTGCCAATTTACAGAAACAAGCTAAAGTTGTATTAATGACTGGAGACGGACTAAACGATGCTGGAGCCCTTATACAGTCCGATGTCGCCTTAACCGTTGCCGACGATGTATACCACTTTTCTCCTGCTGGAGATGCAATTCTCGAAGCCAAACAATTTTATAAATTATCACAATTTATCCATTTTACAGCCAAATCGTTAGCTATTGTAAAACTAAGTTTTACTATTTCGTTTTTTTACAATATTATAGGAATTGCTTTTGCTTTATCAGAACATTTATCTCCTGTAATTGCTGCTATTCTTATGCCAATTAGTTCTATTTCGGTAGTTGCATTTGCAACCTTTGTAACTCGTTTTTTAGGAAGAAAATTATCAGAATAAGTCACAGCCTCTTATTTAGATACTTTCTAAATTAGACAAAACATGATACGAGTCCTTGTAATTAGGTAAAACTTTACTTAATTATGTACAAGGTTTCTTTTTGATAAATAACCATATCTTATAAGATCCCGTAATAAATGAAAATATTATACATATAAATTTAAAATTAAGTAACATGAAAAAACTATTTACTATTGTTTTAGTGGCTATAACCACTACAATGTATGCGCAGTTTACGTTAAATGGGGAAATTAGGCCGAGAACAGAATTTTATCATGGTTATAAAAACCCTGTTCAGAATGAAACAATGTTTAGTCTAGCAACAAGTCAGAGAACACGTTTGGGCTTTGGTTATAAATCAGACTTATTCGATGTAGGTATACAAATGCAAGATGTTAGAACTTGGGGACAAGAAAAACAATTAGTTAATGGAGATGGTGCACATACTACCATTCATCAAGCATGGACTAGTATTAAATTATGTGAGCTTGTAGCTTTAAAAGTTGGTCGTCAAGAATTGGTTTACGATGATTCTCGTATTTTAGGAAATGTAGGTTGGGCACAACAAGCTCGTAGTCATGATTTAGCATTGTTTAAGATTGAAAAGAAAGATGCTTTTAAATTGCATGCAGGTTTTGCTATTAATACCGTTCAGGTTGATCCTTATGCAGTCGCTAATTATAAATCAATGCAATTTTTATGGTTTCATAAATCTTTTGGAGATGCTTATACTTTAAGTGTTTTAGCATTAAACAATGGAGTTGACGATGTAACTCCACGAATGGGTACAACAACAACATCTTTCTCTCAAATAATCGGTCAACGTTCCGTATATAAAGCAGGAAAATTTACAGCAGGA
>JAMOQL010000038.1 GCA_027064025.1 Bacteroidales bacterium | reverse complement strand
ATTGTGAGTAGTACACTAGATGTTGTATATTAGGGTATTGTGGTTATTTGTTAAAAGTATTGTAGTCAGTATTTATACTTACGAAAGATAAGTGTAAATACTGAAATGTTAATATATTGTAATTTTTAATTCAAACTATGATAACTATTATGTAGGTTTGTTTCAAGAATAACAACTAACTAGTTTAAGGGCAATTAAACTAAGAAACAATACTGGCAAAACTAACGACTAAATCAAAAAAAAGGTCAGATAGAAGTTTTAGAGGTTGAAAAGCTCACAAGGGTCGGAATTAACGCCGAAACAGCGACCAAAAGTGATATTTTTCTGAAAGTAGGCAAAAATAAAATTTATTGAAATGTTTAAATTTAAAATGATTATTGCAGTAATGTTAATTATGGGAGTTACTGCATTCGTTAGCTGCGAGAAAGAGGCTGTAGCTGACAAAAAAGGAGTAGTTGAAAAAAGTGCCTCTGCTTTACTTAAGACGACCTTGACTAAAGAGAATAAAATGGAATATTTTAATAGTCTTGGTAAACAACATAATGATGTTCTTGATTATGTTGGAAAAAATATTGATGTTTCAATTGCTACACAAGAACAACGATTTAATTTAGCTTCTGAATATCTTGATGATAATTCAATAACTTTCAGTGAGTTTTTAGAGGAATACCCTGTAATAGATCAGATGTTTAGTAATCCTGAAAATACAGCAAATTTATTTTTTACTGATGAAAATCTGCCATGTAACCTTAGTACTTATTATAATGATTTAGGTGCAATTTTAAAATATTGTTTGGAAAAAACAAACGATAGTATTGAGATTACTCCAGCTGAATTTAATGAAATGGTAAGCGAATTGGAAAATAGTATTTATAATAATTATTCAGTAGAAATAGATATAGAAAGTAACATAGGTGATGAAGCCTCTATTTTTCTTGGAACATGTGCTATTTCTAGGTACAGTTATCTGTTTTGGAATAATGCTATTCATGATCAAACGAATCCATGGTATAGTTTTTTTGAAGATGGACAAGTAAAGAAAAAAGATTTTTGGGGAAAAGTATGGCATGGTATTAAGGTTGCTGGAGCCGATACTGGAGGTTTTCTTCTTGGTGGAGCTGGTGTTGGAATGAATCCTGATGGTGATGTGTCTTGGACTTTTAATGGAGCAAATGCTGTTAAGACAGGAGCTAAATGGTCAGGTAGTGTTAATAAACCAAATACGACACCATAGTTTTTTGTATAAAAAGAAAAGTAGTAGCTTTGCGGAAATTATTCTGGCTATTACTTTTCTTTCTTTATAGCTGAACTTAATTTCAATACTGATGTGTAATCGTGTAGTTTTCAGTTTTGTGGAAGTGAGATAAAATTGAAAAATAATAAATAAACTATAGCCATAATAATAATGAATTGTTTTTATTTAAAAAAAACTATTAGAGTAGCAGTTATTCTTACGATTACATTTTTTTCTTGTATAATCGATTTAAATGCTCAAAAGAATGACACTATTGCAACAGTTTCTGAAATTTCCGGAGTAGAAATTAGTGATTCATTGAATTATTCTAGATACTTATGGAAATTATTAGAAGAGAATTATTCTATAAAAATAAAGGATACTACAATTTTCTACTCAATCGATTATAAAGTAGAAGTGCCTGATTCAAGATATTTTGAACATTTTACAGGAGTTATTTGTGTTGAATATAAAGATAATATAAGTACTATTTTTGTTTGTAACGGTTCTTTTATTAATAGTAATGTTGTTAATTATATGATATTCAGGCCATTTGATTTTGATATTAGTGCTGTTTTTGTGAAAAGTAAAATTAAAAAATACAGGAAATTTAGAAAGTATAAAATTGAGCATTACAATTTTCTTAATTCGTTTAAAATATTAGAAAACAGAAATAAAAAATCAAAAACTTCAACTTTTCAGTTTAATAATAGATTTCTTAGTAGTCATGAAATTGAATCTGTAATAAGTAGTAAATTCTTTAATTATGAAGTGAATTATTTTTATCGTAAAGTTGAGTTCAATCAATTTTCTATAATTAATAATTATAGTACTATTTGGAAATATAAGTTCAAGAATGTGAACGCAATTATGAGTCTAAACATTAAGAGTAATAGTAATAGTAATAATTATGTTGAGAAATACAAAATTGGATTAGAAACACCAAGCTCATTGAATGATATATTGGAAAGAAATAAATAGTGTTATATATTTGCAAAAGGTTAATGCAGAAATATAATTTACTTGGAATCAAAGCACAACCTATTAATGTTTATCATTTAGGAATGCATTTTTTGCGATAATTTAATGTTTTTGGTAATTATTACTTTTAGTGATTAACTCTACTAATGATATTATAAGTTTATAAAAAATCAGTTTGAGTAAAAAAAATATTTGAAAGAAATTAAAAATTGATTACCTGATGAAATAGAAATTGAAGATGAAACTATGTTTGAATTTAAAGAAACTACCACAGACAAAGATGGTAATTTTAGCTTTGATAAAAAGTTTCGTAAAGTGAAAATTAAGGTTAAATATAAGACATTTTATTCTAGAATTAGAGTTATTAGTAAAAGTCATGTATATAGAATGGCAACTTGCTCAAAAAAGAAAATTGGTAAGTATAAAGGTGATGATGTTGAGGGAATAGTTTATAATTTTAATTATAATGCAGATGAAACAACTCTAGAAGCTGAGAATTGGTAATGTGCAAGAGCTCATAATGGTATTATGCAAACACTTTCAAATACTAGTTCCATGGGATTACCACAGTAAACCTTGGGTATGAATGTTTATGTTACATCTTTTATGACAGAATCTGCAGCTCCAATGTTAGGTTCAATGATTAATTCTGGTTTTGGTATTAATAATTTAACATCGAAACTTTATTCAATAATCGATCTTTATGTATTGGCTGACGCTGCTCAAGCAGTTGCAAATCATATTGTTTTGGCATTTCAGAAAAGGCTACCAGATATTATACTTGGTATGGAAGGTAACCGTTCGATAGAGGAAGTTGAAATGACTATTTTTCATGAATTGGGACATGCAATTCATTATAAACAGGCAGGAAATGTATATTGGAGCGATGAAATTGACTATACAATTGCTAATTGGGGTTATTGGTAATGGAACAGCTACAAACTTTGGAATTTGTGCAGTAACTGAAAGTTGGGCAAATTTCTTTGGTATGTATTCGATGTACTATAAATATGGAGAATCTGAATCAATATGGTTGGAACAGTTAGATAAGACTTTGGGTAATGATCAATATGCTTGGTTTCCTGAAGGTGTTTATTGGGATTTATTTGATGATGAGGCTATGTACAGTGCGTATGGAACCGGTGGTGAACCTTATGAAGGCTGCCCTTTACCAGGAGAGATTGTAAGTCTATTTAATTATTATGGATACTAAGAAAAACAAAACTTCTGAGGTATGCAGCACTATTGATCTTTATACTATCTGATTTTAGTGAAATACCTTACTCTCATGTTTTTGTTTTTGATAAGTATGTTTCCATTAAATGATACTATACTACTTAGTAATATTATTATGTATATATGATATGAATAGTTTGATGCCTTATATGAGTAATGCGGGTTATATAGAATTAACTGAACACTATATCAAGATTTTCTGTATAAGTGTGTCAACTATACTTAGCTTAAATAATCGTTAAGTGGTATTAATTTATTCTTTAAATTTGTGGTATTAAAGATGAAATTGAATGATGAAAATCTAAATTTATAAACAAAAGTCAACAAACAGAAATATCTAACTTAATTAATTTTTATGGA
>JAMOQL010000037.1 GCA_027064025.1 Bacteroidales bacterium | reverse complement strand
TTAATCCTCCCAAAGATACATGCCCTAATCCTTCTTCGTCTTCTTGTGTAGGTTTATCTTCTTATTTTGCTTTGGATGTTACTGAGCCTACTAATCCGAAGTTTTTGTGGGAATTTACACATCCTGAACTTGGTTTTTCGTATTCTGGTCCTGGTGTTATTGAAACTAAAGGTAAAAAACATTATGTTGTATTTGCTTCGGGCCCAATAAATTATTCTGCGCAGTATTCTAATGATAATCAAAGTAGTTTGAAAATCTTTATTTTGGGTCTTAAGAAAGGGAATCTTGTGCGAGAAATAGATACAGGTATAAGAAAGGCGTTTTCTGGAAGAATTTTTAGTAATGGTGTTGATATAAACGGTGATGGATATACTGATTATTTGGTTTTTGGTTATACAAGGCAGGATGGAACGGGTACCAATTATAAGGGAGGATTAATTGTTTTAGCTGGTGACGTTAATGGTAATAAATTGTATCCGTTGAATAGTGATGTTTCTAATTGGAAAATAAAGAATATTACTGCTCTTGGTATTGATATACCTCCTGTAACATCTAAAGTTGAGTTTATGAAGTGTTTTGATAAGTGGTATATGTATTTTGGTTCAGGTAGGTGGTTTAAAAAGAATGATGATTGGGAAATAAACAGAAATATTCTCTTTGGAATACCAATTAAACCAGATACTGCTGAAAGTGATAGTTATCGTTATGAAAATTTTCATTATGTTGAGTTATTAACAGGAACTCAAGATGTTACAGATGAAAGCCATGTTCGTAATATATGCACTGATGCTTTTCATCATGTGATAAGAGGTTGGTATTTGAAGCTTGATAAGGCTGGTAACAATTATTTGAAGGAGAAAACAATTTCTGATCCGACAATCACAAATTCGAATATTATTTTCTTTACTACCATTCAGCCTACTTCTGACCCTTGTGGTTTTGGAGGAAGGTCAAGGGTTTGGGGATTAAACTGTGCTACGGGTGGTAATATGTTTGAAGGTTGCATAGGAGAAAATGGGGAGGAAAAATATAAACCAAAAATTCCTGTGGGTTCTTTGATGCTTCAGCTTTCGAGTGGTAATATTGAGAAGATTACAGCTTCTTCTTTTCGAAATGGTTCTGATAATAGAGCTACCTCTTGGTTTGTAGGGATTGCTCCAGAAACTTCTACTCCTTTTATTTCGTCTACTGGTTGGATAGGAGAGTTATTGTTGTGGATAGAGAGATAGCAAAAGGATTTACTTTATTAGAGTTAGTAATTGCTATTGTTGTTACTGTTGTTTTATTGAGTATAGCCATATCTAATTTTATAGCTTGGAAAAGGAAGATAGAGATAGAAAAAGATGTTAATACAATTTATTCTGTTATTCAAAAATGTAGGTTGAAAGCTCTTACTTCACATACTGGTTATGAGCTTTATTTTGAAAATAGTGGGAGAACTTTGATAGTGAATGGCACTACTTTAGTTTCTTATAAGTTATCTTTTCCCTTTACTTTTAGGGGTTCTGTTAATAAGCTTAAAATTGATGATAAGGGTGTAGTCGATAATTTAACGATTTATTCCAAGGTTGCAGGATTAGATAATTTGAACCCAAAGTATGATTGTATTGTTATAAGTAGCGGTATTAACGTGAGAAAAGGAAAATGGAATGGAACATCCTGTAAGTAGATATTTATTTAAAGTAGGATTTAGTATTATAGAAATATTAGTGGCAATAGTTATCTTTTCTCTAATTTTACTTGGATTACTATCAGCTGTCTTAACAGTTTATGAAATAGAAATGAGAAATTCCTTGAGAGATATGGCTAATCTTATATTAGTAGAACAATTGGAAGAAATTCGGACTTTAGGATATTCTGGTGTAAATTCTGCTTTAAATAATGGGACATCGAATTGTAAGGATGCTCTATTAAGTGGGAAAAATATTGTTGAGAGAGAATTAAAGAATACGCTTTATAGATTCGGGAAATTTTACTCAATTTCAAATAATACCGTTATTGGTGTTAAAAAAGTAACAGTTGAAATTTGCTGGTTTTACAAAGGAAGACTCTATTCTCTCAATGGGACTACTATCGTGAGGTAATCTTGTGTTAAGAAAAGCATTATCTTTGGTTGAATTATTGGTTGTTCTTGGTATGATAGTTTTTGTTCTATCAGCAGTCTATGTTGTTTATGTGAAGCTATTTACAGGTTTTAGAAGAGAATCTGCCATTGTAACTTCACAGATAGAGACTATTACCAATCTTGATATTTTAAGAATGGATCTTCAAGAAGCGGGTTTCGGGATAGGTAGTAATTGTAAATGTAACTGCACTGATTATGTTTGCAATAATGATTGTTTGCCCATTGATTTTGATAAAAGAAAGAATGCTTTAGTGGTTAGATCTACTTATAATCTTACAAATAAAAAGACGCGTGGATGGGGTATTGTTGATTGTACTTCAAATTATACTTTGCTGACGGGTAATCTGCCTTCGGGTGCTTCTTTAGTTTTTTTAGCTTTGGAGACACGAGAGATAATGGGTAACGGAACAATAGGAACTTGCCCTTCTTCTGGAATATTTTTGGTTTTTCCCTATGATAGTTCAGTAGCAAGTGGATGTATAAACCAGTTTTGTAATAAAATAGAGTATTACTTGTCCACATCTTCAACAGCTCCTGCGCGATGTGCTACTGGAACTCTGACTTTAATGAGAAAGGTGGGGAGACGAGCCGTTCCTGTTTTTTATTGTATCGCTGATTTTAAAGTAAGATTTAGATGGAATGGAGCTCTTGTGGATCCTTCAACGCTTTCTAACATTTCTTATGAGCAGGAGAAAAATAATTTACAGCAGGTTAATGTATATTTGTTGGTTCAAGAAGGGAAAAGGGATTCTAATTTAGTTTTTATAAAGAATAAAATTTCTGTTGATGGAGTTGATTTAGATTTATCTGACGTTCCGGATTATCAGCATTACAGGTGGAAGGTAATAAAAATATCCGTTAAACCTATGAACTTGTAAGAGAGGATACTTTATGAGAAGAGGAATTGTTCTTATTGTAGCCCTTGTGCTTTCGTTAATTGCTATGGTTTTTATTGGTGCACTTTTTTACCTGTTGACTTCAGGAACACAAATTTCAGGCATATATAAAACTTATACTTCCTCTTTAGAAGTTGCTAAAGGAATTTCTAACTATCTGATGAGATTGATGGATAATGGGGAATTTTGTAAGTTTACTTCTTGTAATTCTACTAACGCCATTATAAACCTTGGTGATTATTCCAGAATTGATGGTTTTCAAATAAATGCAACTCTGCTATACAGAGTTTTGGAAAACCCTGCTGATTCCATTAACAGTCCGCAAACCTATGCGGTAGAACTTAAAGTAGTTAACCTTAAGAATCCAAACGATAAAACTACTGTTGATTTTGTCTATCGCATTCATTGATTATTCTGTGGTAATAGTTTCCGTTTTCATATAATCCCTTAAAATTTCAGGTATTATTACACTTCCGTCAGCTTGCTGATACTGTTCCAGTATAGCTATTACAGTTCTTCCTACTGCCAGCCCGGAGCCGTTCAATGTGTGAACTAACCTTGTTTTTCCTTCTTTATCTCTAAATCTGATTTTTGCTCTCCTTGCCTGGAAATCCTCACAGTTTGAGCACGAAGAAATTTCTCTGTATCTATTTTGAGAAGGTATCCATACTTCTATGTCGTAGGTTTTAGCAGCAGAAAATCCTAAATCACCTGTGCAGAGTTCAACTACGCGGTAATGTAATCCTAATAACTGAAGAACTTTTTCCGCTTCGTTTACTAATTTTTCTAATTCTTCGTAAGATTTTTCTGGATGGAC
>JAMOQL010000036.1 GCA_027064025.1 Bacteroidales bacterium | reverse complement strand
CATTTTCTGAACGAAGAAAACGTGGTTTTTTACCCAATACCTCCTGAGCTGAATAACCTGTTAGTTCTGTAAATTTAGGATTTGTATATTCTATATTCCCTTCTATATCTGTAATTACAATAGTATTGCCAGATTGCTCCATGGCCATAGATAATTTTTTAATCTCTTGTTGAGCCTTTTTCCTTTCAGATAGATCTCTTACAGCAACTACTCTCTCTTCTGAGTTACCTTCATTAATAAATTTAGATTCTAATTCGACAAAAATACTTTCACCATTTTTCCGAACTCCCTCTACCTTGTATGGTTTTGAATGACTGTTAGATAGGTTTTCTATTATTCTATCTCGATATTTGTCTTTTACTATAATATCAATAATATTTTGACCAATAATCTCCTCTCTAGAATACCCAAACATTCTCGAGAAAGACAAATTCACATCAACAACAATTCCTTTCTTATGTAATAGAATCCCCTCGAAAGTAAGATTCGATAACTGTTTGTATTTTGCACTACTATCCTCAATTTGATGATAAGCCCGCCTTAATTCAATATTCTTTTCGAGAATAGAAAGTTCATTTTCTTTTCTGTCTGTTATATCATTAATAATAGCAAACATTAACACATTACCATCATCTTTTATCGGAGAAACCCGAACTTCGACATCACGAATTTGCCCATCGGATAATTTATGCTTTAACTCATGTAAACTAGATTCTTTATCTATAATATCAGAAATCTTATCTTCAATTTGGTTTTCAGGAATTAACAATAAATCGAATAAGGTTTTCTTTAAGAATTCCTCTTTAGGATACCCATAAAAGCGCAGTGCCGCCTGATTAATATCTATTATTTTTTTAGTTGAATAATCTACCTGTAACATTATAGCATTATTCTTCTCAAAGAAATTTCTAAACTTTTTCTCACTCCTTAATGTTGCTTGTTGAGATTCTACTAAATTTTCGCTCAAAGACTTATACTCCTCATACAAAGATAAATACTCAGCGTTTTTTTGTATTAGCTCAAGCTCCATCAACTTCCTTTGGGTCGTATCCCTAGAAACGCCATGTACTTCTATCGATCCATCTTCCGCATATTGCAGACTCGTAATCATTTCGACCCAGATTAGCTCACCATTCTTAGATTCCTGTTCAAGTTCATCACTGTATATATTATAAACACCTTGTTTAAATTCGGCAAGACGCAAAGGAATTACTTTAGAGATATGTTTTTTTGATTTCTCAGTAAGCGAATCTGTAAATGATAATTTCATGGCCTCTTCAACCGAATAACCCCTTATACTGAGCACCGATGGACTAATATAGACAAAGTTATTTTTTGTAAAATTGAAAACCCAAATAATATCTGATACATTTTCAGTAATTAAACGATATTTCTTTTCATTCTTTATTAATTCTTTTTGGGAGCTTACTAATTTTTCATTTATGGCTTTATATTCCTCATTCAGAGTCAAAAATTCTGTATTTCTACTAATAAAATTCTGTAAAAGAATTTTGCTAACTGTCACATCCATTATCAATCCATAGAAATAAGTAACAACACCTCTTTTATCTCTTTCAAAACTAAGAAATACCTTAAGCCATTTCACATCCCCATTTTTATGAACCACCTTATACGATTTTTGCTCCAGAAAATCACTCCCAGAACTAATATTCATTTCTATCTCAAACCGAACCCTCTCAATATCTTCTTTATGAATGACTTCCTCAAATAAAAAGTTTTCGTTTAATATTTGTTCATTTGTATACCCTAAAAGCTCTTGTGTATTTCCTAATATTTGTTCTACAGGCCAGCCCTGCTCATTCTTCCATAATACTCTAACAATAGAACTTTTATCAATAAGTTCATTTACATTTTGAGATAAATCTACCTGTAGGCTAATTTTGTCATTCATAGAATCTTATATTAAAACATAACTATCAAAACACAAGATACAATTTTGTACTCATTAATTTTAACATAAGAGAATAAAATTATTTGACTACCCTACTACCATTTCAATAACAATTAATGTATTTCTACAGATCAATAGTAATTGATCCAGTTACTCTTATTTAGAATGATTTTTTCTTATAAATGTGTATATAAAGCATATATATAATTCGATATTAATAAGTACTTTTGTAGTTCGTAAACTACTAAGAATAGTTTACTACTTTTTTTTGATTTTAAATTAATTAAATATAACAAAATGGCAAACAAGAAGTTTATGACATGTGATGGTAACCAAGCTGCCGCACACGTTTCTTACATGTTTAGTGAAGTTGCTGCTATTTATCCTATTACTCCATCGTCAAATATGGCGGAGTATGTTGATGAGTGGGCAACAGCTGGAAGAAAGAATATTTTTGGCGAAACCGTAACTGTATCAGAAATGCAGTCGGAAGGTGGAGCTTCGGGAGCTGTTCACGGTTCGTTACAAGCAGGTGCTTTAACATCTACTTATACAGCTTCTCAGGGATTATTACTAATGATTCCTAATATGTACAAAATAGCTGGTGAATTATTACCAGGTGTATTTCACGTAAGTGCTCGTAGTTTAGCTGCACAAGCATTATCTATTTTTGGTGACCACTCTGATGTTATGTCAGCACGTCAAACAGGTTTTGCTTTTTTAGCTACAGGATCTGTTCAAGAGGTAATGGACTTAGCACCAGTTGCTCACTTAGCAGCAATTAAGTCAAGAATTCCATTTACTCACTTCTTCGATGGATTCCGTACTTCTCACGAAATTCAGAAAATTGAATATTTCGATAACGAAGATTTAGAAGATTTAGTAGATTACGAAGCATTACAAAAATTTAGAGATAATGCTCTTAATCCAGAGAACCCTGTAACAAGAGGAACAGCTCAGAATCCTGATGTTTATTTCCAAGCTCGTGAAGCTCAAAACAAATATTACGATGCAGTTCCAGATATTGTAGCAGACTACATGAAAGAAATCTCTAAACGTTGTGGTAGAGAATATGCTCCTTTCACTTATTATGGCGCTCCAGATGCAGAAAATATTACTGTAGCTATGGGTTCTGTAACCGATGTTATTAAAGAAACTGTTGACCACTTAAACGCAAAAGGCGAAAAAGTTGGTGTTATTTCAGTACACTTATATCGTCCGTTCTCAAGTAAATATTTCTTCGATGTATTGCCAGAAACAGTAAAAAATATTGCTGTTCTCGACCGTACAAAAGAACCAGGAGCCAATGGTGAGCCATTATACCTTGATGTTGTTGAAATGTTCTACAACTACAAAATGAAACCTACAATTGTCGGTGGACGTTATGGCTTATCATCAAAAGATACAACTCCTGCACATATTGTTTCTGTTTATAATAATTTAAAATTAGCAGAACCTAAGCACGATTTTGTTGTTTCTATTGTTGATGATGTTACTTTCAAGTCATTAGAAATTGTTCCTGAATTTTCTTTATCCTCAGAAGATACTTTTGAAGGTAAATTTTACGGATTAGGTTCTGACGGAACAGTTGGGGCTAACAAAAACTCTATTAAAATTATTGGTGATTCAACTGATTTATATGCTCAAGCCTATTTTGCTTACGACAGTAAAAAATCTGGTGGATTTACAGCTTCGCATTTACGTTTTGGTAAAGACCCAATTCGTATGCCTTATTTAGTTGGTACACCAAATTTCGTTGCTTGTCACGTTCCTGCATACTTAACTCAGTACGATATTTTAGGTGGAATAAAAGAGAATGGAACATTCTTAATGAACTCGCCTTGGGACGCAGAAACAACAAAAAATAATTTACCCGATTTTATTAAAGAAACTTTAGCTAAAAATAATATCTCTTTCTATACTATTGATGCAAGTAAAATTGCTAACGAAATAGGTTTAGGAAACAGAACAAATACAATTTTACAATCGGCTTTCTTTAAAATTGCAGATATTA
>JAMOQL010000035.1 GCA_027064025.1 Bacteroidales bacterium | reverse complement strand
CATTTCGCGAAAAAGCGTATAGAAGATGTCTAAGTTTTTTGCGATTGCAAAATTATTATCGGTAAAAGACCAAAGTCCTAAACTACTTATTGCTAATGCAATAATGATGATATATTTTTTAAGATGCTTCATTATCTTTTTTTGTTTTATGATCTAATTGAGGGATTAAAGTTTGAACCTTTTGTAAAGATAAAATTAATTTTTCTTCTATTTCGGAATAAGTGATCTCCTTTTTTCCTAAATAAATAATAACAATAGCAAGTTGTATATTATTGGATTCAAGGTATCGATATAATTCGTGTTTGTTTTTTCGGTAGGCTTCCTTTATTCTACGGCGAATTAAATTACGGTCTACGGCCAATCTAAAATTACGTTTGGGAACCGTAAACATAACCTGTGCAGGTTGATTGGTAGGAAGTTTACTCAGGTTTATTATTATCCTTAAAGGAAATGTAGAAACAGAATTTCGTTGCTCAAAAGCATTCGAGATAACTTTCTTAAGCGACAATAATTCAGTTTTATTTAAGTTATTCTTTTTCAAATTTTATGTAGTTTTTTGAATTAATTCTTTTAGGCAATCGGAGCATAAACAATTTTTTTTCATAATTGATTTTATTTTCAACATAGTATCGAATGGAACATGGAAAGCAGTACTCCAGCAATCATCTTCGTTCTGATAATTAAGTGGTTTACCACAATAATAACAAAAAATATTTTTATTTTCCATTTGTTTTAATGTTCGAGGAAGTTAGCGACTCATTACTATGCTAACATTTTTAATTTTACCATTTAATGGAGGATTCATTTTAGAAACTTTTACTTTTACAAACTCTACTTGGTCGGCAAATTCGATATAGATTGCAGTGATAATACGGTCTGCAATGTTTTCTAAAAGAGCAGATTTTACTTTCATCTCTTCTTTTATCAAATTATAAATTTCTTGATAATTAACTGCATCAGCAATATCGTCTGAATGAGCGGCAGGCTCAAGATTAGTTTCTAGTGTGATATCGATAATAAAATCGTTTCCTACAATGCGTTCCTCGGCAAAATGTCCGTGATAGGCATAAAATTCCATGCCCTCTATTTGAATTAATCCCATTCTTTTAACTTATTAATAAGTTACAAAGGTAGAAATAACTTGATACGTAAAACGCTTTATTCTATATAAACTTAAGTTTCTTAATTTTTAGTTATTTAACTATGAAAATAATTATATAATAAAAGTTTGTTTATTTTCTTTAACTTTATAGCATACATATTCTTGAATGAAAAGGTTTTTCTCTTATATAGTTGGAAATGCAGAGGATTTTAGTTTAATACATCGGATATCAAATGCGGTATTAATTTTAAGTGTATTATTTGGAGTCCAAGCTACTGTAGGAAATATGATGTTGGATTTACCCGATTTGAGTATTTATGGCTCTATTTTTATGGGGTTTGTATTATAGCAAATAATGATAAGTATTTTCTCATCAACTCTGTTTTTAGGAAGTTGCTTATTAACTGAATAATCTGGAAAAAAGTCCTTTCTTGGGGTTTGATTTTTTGTTTTGTTCTTCCCAATCGTAAATATATTGCTCCTCGTTTTCTAACATTTCCCAAACTTTACTCCAACCAGGAAATCCACCAATATTTCTATCATCGATATAGATATCAGCATTTATCTTACGAGAAATTTCGGAATTGTAATTTTCTTCTGGATAATTGCTATTTATAGCATAAAATTCTATTCCGTTTTTTTTACAAAAATCCACAGCTTCTTGCAATTCTTTTCCTGAACGGTAAGTCCATAAAATAAGAGTATGTTTCTTATCCTGAAGGGCTTTTAGTGTTTCGAAAGCAAACAGTTTTGTTTTTCCTATCGAAGGATAAGTATGTTCAACAATGGTTCCATCAAAATCTATAGCGATAATCATTTTACTTGTTTTAATATAAATAATTTGTGAATTGCGGTAAAACAAATTTACAGCTTTGTGTGTTAATAGGCAAGTATAATATCATTATTAACTCGATGGGATTAAAGCGAAATAAAAATAATTTGTATTTGTTTGCAAAGGAGTAGCTTAACAAAATATATAATCACGATTAATCGTTGTTGCTTTTATAACAAAGAGAATATTGTTTTTTACCTGTCATAAACAGAGTAATTATTTTACTCTTTGATGAATTTGACAATGGCTCCATTTATTTTAAGGGAGTATAAACCGCTTGCAATTTGCTCAATATTTATTTTGTATTTATGTACATCTTTTTTGACAATAATAGTTCCCGTAGATATGATTCTTCCAAGTGCATCATTAATTTCATAGATGATTTCCTCATCATTATTGGAACGGTACATTAAACGTAGTAGATTTTTAACAGGATTTGGATATATTTTAAGAATCTTATCATCAATATTATGACTTAGGCACTCTATATTATTCGATAAATTTATATCAGTATAAGAACTTTTAACAAAAGCTGTTACGCACAAATAATGAGCTTCGGATGCAGAAAAAAGAAATTGAGCATTTAGTGTCAGCTCTCGAGATTCTCCAAGGTTTATAGTGTTGGCGTATTGTTCTTCGAAGACGCTTTCGTCATTCATTTCAATTCTGAAGTTAATAGTATCAATATTTAAATTTCCTATATTCGAAATCAAGAAAGATATTTTAGTTTTCCCATCATTATCTAAAGTTTTTAGATTAGAGATTGCTAAATCTAATAAGGGTTGAACTATTTGAATAGATTTACTAGTGGAATCGGAACAAAGATTAGTATTTAAAACGATGAGTTTTGGTTCATAATATCCCGAGTCGGCATAAGAATGAGTGGCTTCTGCATTAAATTGTTCTTGACCGTCTCCAAATTTGTAATGGTATTGATTTGTAGTTTGATAATCATTAGCGGTAAATAGGATACTACTTAATGGAGTTGTGTAAATGTCTGAAATAGAAAAGTTACTATTGGGTAAGGGGTATGACCTAAAGAACTGTGTTATTGTATCTTGACAAGCAGATTGAGAAATGACTTTAAGTGTTATTTTTTGAAAACCTGTATCTTTAATCACATAATCGGGTTCTTCCAATTGTGAGATAAGTTCATCGTTGAGCCACCAATAATAATTCTGAATAGAACTTTGGTTATCGCTAGAGAAGTTATCGATTAGGATAGGACTTTGAAAACAAATATTTTCAGCATTAAAAAGAGCTGTGGGCTTATTATATATAAAAAGATGTTTAGAAATAGTGTCAGAACAACCATTGATAGATTGTACTTTTAAACTTATTTGTACTTGCTCGCTATTACTGAATGTGAAGCTAGGATTGGTTTCTATAGAGGAAAATCCATTGCTGGTTTGCCAATCCCAATTAATGATAGAAAGAACTCCTGAGATTTCTGTTTGATCTGTAAAAAGAGTGTTTTGGTTTACACAAATAGCACTGTGTGAGAAATCGGCTTTTGGAGATGGTTTTATAAGAATATTTGTGTCCAAGATATCTTCGCAGGCATCTGTAGTTATAACTTTTAGTTGTATGTTTTTTATTCCTTCTGTATCAAAAATATATTGTGTAGATGTTTCTATAGTCGTATCATTATTGCCAAAATCCCAACGAGAATAATTTATTTCTCCCATTGCCGAGCTACTGTTGTTAACAAAATTGATTCTATAATTTTGACAAAGCTGATTGGTGTAAAATCGAGCAATAGGATTGGAATATATACGAGTATTTTTTAGTAAGGTGTTCTCGCAGCCGCTGTCTGTTGTTAGGTGTAAAGTAATTTGATAATTTCCTGTATCGGCATAAGTATGCGTTGGATGCTGCATATTGCTGTTCGATGCATCTCCAAAATCCCAATCCCAAGCTGTAATATTAGAATTATCGGCTACGGAAGAAGTATCAGTAAATTGTGTCAAGTCTCCAAAGCATTGATATTTAGTC
>JAMOQL010000034.1 GCA_027064025.1 Bacteroidales bacterium | reverse complement strand
GTATGTAATGACACCAGAATATGGTGCGGCAACACAGTTGGAAAAGATTGATATGTTAGATTTTGCTGATATTATTACTCTAAATAAATTTGACAAGCGAGGAGCTTTAGATGCATTACGCGATGTAAAACGTCAGTATCAGCGCAATCATCAACTATTTGAGCAAGAAATAGACGAAATGCCAGTTTTTGGGACTATTGCTTCGCAATATGGCGATCCAGGAGTTGATCATTTATATCTTGCTTTAATAAATCTAGTAAATAAAAAATCAGAGACTGAATTTAATAGCAATTTTATACCGACAAAAGATGAATCGGAAAAAGTTTATATTATTCCACCAAATAGAACTCGTTATTTATCGGAAATAGCAGAGACCATTCGTGGATATAACACTTGGGCAGAGGAGCAATCGGATATTGCTAATAAATTATTTGGACTAAAACAAGCTATCGATTTAGTCGATGATGATAATGCAAAATCGGCTATAGAAGCATCTTATCAAAAAACAGAATTAGATTTTGATCCTAAAAACAAATTAATTCTTGACGCTTGGGAAAGCAAAAAACAGAATTATAAAAATGAACACTTTATTTTTAAGGTTCGTGATAAAGAAATTAAAATTGTAACGCATAGCGAGAGTCTTTCACACTCTATGATTCCTAAAATCTCGATGCCTAAATTTAAAGCTTGGGGTGAGATTCTGCGATGGAGTTTAAAAGAAAATGTTCCTGGAGAATTCCCATATGCAGCAGGTGTATTCCCTTTTAAACGAGAGGGAGAAGATCCTACTCGTATGTTTGCTGGTGAAGGTGGACCAGAAAGAACCAATCGACGTTTCCATTATGTATCTCTTGGAATGCCCGCTAAACGACTATCTACTGCTTTCGATTCAGTTACACTTTACGGAGAAGATCCTGCTATTCGTCCCGATATTTATGGGAAAATAGGAAATTCGGGAGTGTCTATTGCTTGTTTAGATGATGCTAAGAAATTATATTCGGGCTTTCATTTAACCGATCCTAAAACTTCGGTTTCGATGACAATTAATGGTCCTGCACCAATTTTGGTGGGTTACTTTATGAATGCTGCTATCGATCAAGAATGTGAGATTTATATTAAAGAAAATGGACTTGAAAAAGAAGTTGAAGCTAAAATAAAATCTATATACAAAGAGCGAGGAACTCAACGTCCATCATATCAGGGCGATTTACCAGAGGGGAACAATGGTCTAGGCTTAATGCTTTTAGGAGTTACTGGCGAGCAAGTTCTGCCAAAAGATATTTACGAAGATATTAAAATTAGAACTATTGCATCGGTTAGAGGAACGGTACAGGCTGATATTTTAAAAGAAGATCAAGCACAAAATACTTGTATTTATTCTACCGATTTCTCACTTAAATT
This sequence comes from Bacteroidales bacterium, assembly GCA_027064025.1. GTDB lineage: Bacteria > Bacteroidota > Bacteroidia > Bacteroidales > JAFGXI01 > JAFGXI01. The sequence continues at coordinate 2,529 of JAMOQL010000034.1, read as the reverse complement.
AATGGGTGATATTCAAGAATATTTTATCAATAATAATATTCGTAATTTCTATTCAGTGTCTATTTCTGGATACCATATTGCAGAGGCTGGAGCCAACCCTATTACACAATTAGCTTTAACTTTGGCCAATGGTTTTACTTACGTAGAATATTATATATCGCGTGGGTTAGATATTAATAAATTTGCACCTAACTTATCGTTCTTTTTCTCTAATGGATTAGATCCAGAATATGCTGTAATTGGTCGTGTGGCTCGATTAATTTGGGCAAAGGCAATGAAAATGAAGTATAAAGCCAATTCTCGTTCGCAGATGCTAAAATATCATATTCAAACTTCTGGTCGTTCGTTACATGCACAAGAAATTGATTTTAACGATATTCGAACAACACTTCAAGCTTTGTATGCTATTTATGACAACTGTAACTCGTTGCATACCAATGCTTATGACGAGGCTATTACAACACCTACCGAAGAATCTGTTAGACGAGCTATGGCCATTCAGTTAATTATTAATCATGAATTAGGAGAATCGAAAAATCAGAATCCATTACAAGGTGCATTTATTATAGAAGAATTGACCGATTTGGTAGAAGAAGCTATTATGGTTGAGTTCGATAGAATTACTGAGCGAGGAGGAGTGTTAGGAGCTATGGAAACCATGTATCAACGTTCTAAGATTCAAGAAGAGTCGTTATATTACGAAACATTAAAACATTCTGGTAAATTACCAATTATGGGTGTCAATACATTTTTATCTTCTGAGGGGTCGAAAACAGTGATTCCACAAGAAGTAATTCGTGCCACAACAGACGAAAAAGAATATCAGTTAAAAATGCTTGGTGAATTACAAAGCACATATAAAGACGAAGCAGCTAAACTTCTAGAAGAACTTAAAACAAAGGCTCAAAGCCATGGCAATGTGTTTGAAACTTTAATGGAAGCTACAAAATATTGTTCAATTGGTCAGATAACACAATCGTTGTTTGGCGTAGGGGGGCAATATAGAAGAAATATGTAATCTTACAGAAAAGGTGCTATAGAAAAAAGAAGTAGTAAGCTATATTTAGTTTGCTACTTTTTTGTTTATGACTACTTGATAAACAAAAGAAATATTCATTTTGCTATCCGTGTATTATTCATTACTTTTAAGGCTTAATATAGTTTATCGATTTTATGAATAAAGTATCTGGGTTAATCATTGTTTTATTATTGTTGGTTATGAGCTCTTGGGCTCAGTCTAAAAAAACACTCGAGCGAAAAAAGAAACGAACTCAGAAGGAAATAAACTATACCAACAAATTGCTTCGAGAAACTCAAAGTAATAAGAAGGTTTCTTTTAATCAGCTATTATTAATTGAAAAGAAAATTAAACTTCGCGAAGAGTTGCTCAACAGTATCTTTCAAGAGCAAGAAAACCTTAAAACAGAAATTAATAATAACAACGAAAAGATAGAAGCGTTAGAATCGGATTTAATTAATATTAAAGAAGAGTACGCACGAATGATTAGGTTTGCGTATCAGCATAGAAATAAAAATGACATTATTCTTTTTGTATTTTCTGCTGAGAGTTTTAATCAGGCTTTTATGCGCATGAAGTATATTCAACAATATTCTGAATATCGTAAAAAACAAGCCAAAGCTATTGTTGAAACTCAAAATAACTTAAACCTTCAAATTGAAGAATTGGAAAAACAAAAGATACGATTAGATAGTTTGATAGATGAGCAAACTCAAGAATCGGTGGCTCTTAAAGTTGAAAAATCTAACCAAAATAGTCTTGTAATAAGTTTGCAATCGGAAGAACAGAAATTGAAACAGAAATTAGAAAAATATCATAAGGAAAAAATAAAAATTCAAAATGCAATTTCCGATTTAATTAGAAGAGAAGCTACAAAAGCTAAAGCTAATAACAAAAAGAATTCTTACGATGCCCTTACTCCAGAACAAAAATTAATATCTACGAAATTTGGAGAAAATAAGGGACGTTTACCGTGGCCGGTTCAGAGAGGCATTATTACTTATCGGTATGGAATTCAACCCCATCCCGTACTGAAAGAGGTAAAAGAAAAAAAGAATGGTGTTGGAATTTCAACCACAAAAGGCTCTTTGGCTCGTTCTATTTTTGATGGAACGGTTACAAATATTCTTCCCCTTTCGGGAAATAATTCTGCAATAATGATTAAACATGGTGAATATATTACGGTATATGTTAATATAAAAGAGGTGATGGTTAATGTTGGTCAGAAGGTAAAATCTAAACAAGAAATTGGCGTTATTTATACTAATCCCGACGACAATAGAACAACACTTGAACTTCAAATTTGGAAAGGAACAACTTTACAAAATCCAATTTATTGGATTACAAAAAAATAATCAATTGTGAAAAAAAGACCCATTATCATATTAGTTTTAGTTATAGGAATACTTTTAATCACAATCTTGTATTTTGCATTTCTGCGTTCGCCAAAAGTTTTGTCAGAAGGGATGAAGGCGGTTTCTCCAAAAACAGCAGTATTGTTCGAGTTTAAA
>JAMOQL010000033.1 GCA_027064025.1 Bacteroidales bacterium | reverse complement strand
CCGAACGATTGGTTGGCCCAATAGAGCCTGCTACAAAGCGTGGTTTGTCTGGGTTCGATATTGTAAATTCATCAGCAATTTTACGGGCTATTTGTGCCGACTGAAAGTTTAAATCGTAAATAGAATTTTCCAAACCATAATCTTCCATTGAGATGGAATTGGCAGAGAATGTATTGGTTTCGATAATATCAGCTCCCGCTTCTAAATATTTTTTGTGAATATCACGAATAATCTGAGGCTGTGTTATTGAGAGAATATCGTTATTCCCCTTTTGGTCAATTTTTGTGTTCTTAAATTGTTCAGCTCTAAAATCTTCTTCGCTTAAATTATAATCTTGAATCATCGTTCCCATTGCACCGTCTAGTACAAGTATACGAGTTTTTAGTATTTCTTTTATGTTCATGATCATTTTAGTGTGCAAATTATGTAAATTGTATAATTATTTTTTTTTGATGATGATATTATTTCCAAATAATTTTTTTTGAGTTTAATTATTTTGGCAATAAATAATCTGTATTTTGAGAATTTTCTAATTCTTTCATCAATTTAAAAAACCGCTTTAGCAATTTTGTAAATATTGTCGGGTTTCCCCATTGTGTAATAATGAATTACAGGAACGTTATTTTTTATTAAATCTTTACTTTGGGCAATGGCCCATTCAATTCCTAATTGCCTGACTTGAATATTATTTTTACATTTAATAATCTCTTTGACAAGTGTTTCTGGTAAGTCGATATTAAATGTTTTGGGTAAAGATGATAAGTGATTTTGAACTGCAATTGGTTTGATTCCCGGAATTATAGGAATGTTAATACCTTCTTTTCGACACGATGCTACAAAATCGTAATATTTTTGATTATCAAAAAACATTTGGGTGACAATAAATTCGGCCCCAGCTGCTACTTTTTGTTTTAGAAAATGAATTCCACTTAAACGATTTGGGGATTCGATATGTTTTTCGGGGTAACCAGCTACGCCAATGGTGAAATGACTGGGTGTAGAATTTTCTAATTCGTTATCTAAATAAATGCCTTTGTTTAAATTATCTACTTGTTTTACTAATCCAATTGCATTTTTATGCCCATCTTTTTCAGGAATAAATACATTGGAGGAGAGTTCTGGGTCTCCTCTTAAAAGTAGAATGTTTTTAATGCCTAGAAAATTTAAATCGATAAGTGCATTTTCTGTTTCTTCTTTGCTAAATCCTCCACAAATAAGGTGAGGTACAACCTCTAAATCACGGTATTTATATTTAATTGCTGCTGCAATAGCCACTGTTCCTGGTCGCTTTCTGGTTGTTTTTCGTTCCAGTAATCCTGCCTCTCGTTTTTTGTAGATAACCTCTTCTCTATGATAAGTGATATTCATATAGGGTGGTTTGAATTCCATTAATGGATCTATAGTATCGTATATTTTATTAATACTGCTTCCTTTTAGTGGGGGTAAAAGTTCGAAGCTAAAATGTGTTTTTTTTATATTTTGTAATATTTCTGTAATTTTCATAATTTGAATATTAATAAGGTAATGCTAATTAATTGTAATTTTATTAAGCTGATTTTTAGTAATATACAAGTTGCCTTTATTATCTCTTTAACTCTTCTTGGCTAATAATAGATAATTTAATTAAAGTTAAGTATTTAGTATCTAAAAACTACAATTATTGTGGATGCAAATGTAAGTTTGAAATATAAGAGATACAAATAATTATGAGGAAAGATTTTTAGTATTATGATAAATTGTAAGTATTGTTATATGTTTTTATTACTTTAGTTAAGGAATGTAATTAAAAATATAAATTCTGTGATATACCGTAAGTTTGGTTTGGGTATGGATTAAAAAAAAGAACCATCAATCGATAGTCCTTCCTAATTGTTTTTTTTGATGAATATCTTAAAGGATAGATTTAATGTTTTTTTCTATTCTAGCTAAAACATTGTTGCATTCTTCTTTTACAAATTTTTCTCCGATAATAGATTCGTATAATTCAATGTATCGCTCAGATATTTCGTTTACTTTTTCGTTGTTCATTTCTGGAATAATTTGTCCATCTTTACCTTGAAAATTATTTTCCATTAACCATTCTCTAACAAATTCTTTAGAAAGTTGTTTTTGGTTTTCTCCTTTGTCGAAACGTTCTTGGTATCCATCGGCATAAAAATATCTTGATGAGTCTGGAGTATGAATCTCATCAATTAAAATAATTTCCCCGTCTTTTTTCCCAAACTCATATTTAGTGTCTACTAATATCAATCCTTTTTCGGCAGCAATCTGAGTTCCTCTTTCAAATAATTCGTAGGTATACTTTTCTAATAAAGCATAATCTTTTTCAGAAACTAGACCTTGAGCTAAGATTTCTTCTTTAGAAATATCTTCGTCGTGTTCTCCTTGTTCTGCTTTTGTCGAAGGTGTAATAATAGGTTTGTCAAACTTCTGATTGTTTTGCATATTATCAGGGATTTGTACGCCACAAATTACTCTTTGACCTGTTTGGTAGGTTCTCCATGCAGAACCCGTAATATATCCACGAATAATCATTTCGATAGGGAAAGGTTCGCATTTATCGCCAGCAGTAACCATAGGGTCGGGGGTAGATGTTTTCCAATTAGGCACAATGTCTGATGTAGCATCTAGAAACTTGGACGCAATTTGATTTAATACTTGTCCTTTAAAGGGAATTCCTTTAGGCAATACAACATCGAAAGCCGAAATTTTATCGGTAACTACCATTACTAATTTATCGTCACCAATACTATAGACATCTCTTACTTTTCCTGTGTATTTGTTTTTTTGTCCTTCGAATTGAAAATCTGTTCCAGTAACTGCTTTGCTCATTTTGTTTATGTTAAGTTTATGATTTTATTGATTATTAAATTTTTTCACCATCTTCAAAAGCTCTAACAATATCTACTACTAAGCGATGACGGACAATGTCTTTTTTGTTAAATTCAATGGTTTGAATACCATTAATATTTTTAAGCCAACTGATGGTTTGCTTTAAGCCAGAATGTCCTTTTTGCGGCAAATCGATTTGAGACATATCTCCAGTAATAATAAAACTAGAATTTTTCCCCATTCTGGTCAAAAACATTTTAAGTTGAACGGAAGTTGCGTTTTGTGCTTCGTCCAAAATAACACAAGCATTGCTCAATGTTCTCCCTCTCATAAAGGCTAGAGGAGCAATTTCAATTGTTCTATCTTCAAAATATTGCTCTATTTTACGACTTGGTAGCATATCGAAAAGGGCATCGTAAAGAGGTTGTAAATAGGGGTCTAGTTTGTTTTTTAAGTCGCCAGGTAGAAATCCGAGATTCTCGCCAGCTTCTACCGCAGGACGGGTTAATACGATACGTTTAACTTCATTATTTTTTAATGCCGCTACAGCTAAAGCTATTGCAGTATATGTTTTTCCCGTACCAGCAGGACCGACGGCAAACAACAAATCATTATTTCTGAAATCGTTAACTAATTTTTTTTGATTTTCAGTTCTTGCACGAATCATTTCTCCTTTGTTTCCAAAAAGAATAACGTCGGTAGGTAGATTTTGCTTTACAGAAGAATCATCCGAAAGCATATCTTCAATAACATCGATACTTAGTGCGTTATATCTTTGATAATAATCGATTAAAAAGTTAAATTGATTAACAAAAAAATTAACTTCTTTTTTTTCACCAAATACTTTAACTTCATTTCCTCTAGTTACTAATTTTAGGCGAGGAAAGAAACTAACAATTTTTGAAAATTTATTATTGTTAATACCAAAAAAATCACGAATGTCGATTCCTTCAAGGAAGATAGTTTTGTCGGCTTTTTGTTCTTTACGGTTAATTTCTTTGGTGTTTTTTGTCATATTAATATTCTAACAATGCTTTAGGTAATAAATATATTTAACTACTTTTGAGCTGTAAAAATATAATAAATTTAAGAATAAATGCACATAATCACACTTTTGACCGATTGGCAAAACAACGACTATTATAAAGCAGTTGTTAAGGCTAAATTATTGTCGCAAGTGCATGATGTACAGTTTGTTGATATTTCGCATTCTGTAGATGCGTTTCATATTTCTCAAGCGGCATTTTTGTTAAGTTCTGCTATATATCAGTTTCCTGAAGGAACTATTCATCTTTTTGGAATACAAACTATAGATTCAGAAAATACTAAAGTTATTGTAGCGCGTTTCAAAAAGCAATATATTATTGCTAACGATAATGGTATTTTTGAAGTGTTGAATTTAGATTTTGATGAAATAATTGAAGTGGATAAAGATTATAGTCATTTCCCTATGGCTGAAAATTTTGTACCGATAGCTACGGAAATTGTTTTAGGAAAGCCTTTATCGGAAATAGGAAAAAAGATATCCAAGACAAAAAAATATTTAACAGTTCAAGCAAGTGTAGAAGATAATATGATCGTTTGTCCTGTTAATTATATCGATTCGTATGGAAATATTTTAGTAAATATTAGAAAAGATTTATTTGAAAAAGAGCGAAAAGGTAGGCGTTTTGAGATTGTAATAAATAGTAGGAAATATAAAACCAATGAGATTCATAAGCATTATGATGATGTTCCCAAGAGCGAGATTTTTTCCATTTTCAATTCTGCTGGTTGGTTAGAGATTGGAATGCGAATGGCTAATATATCGAATATATTAAATTTATCGGAACAAACGAATATTATGATTAAATTTTATGATGTTTAATAATTTGTAAATTAGATTCTTAGCCTAAATTTTTTATGGTATTTTTAAAAAATAACATTAATCATATTTTAGAAATATCAAAAATTGTATCTTGCGAAACTATTTTGTTAAAGATTTTGATGATAATTATTATCAATAAATTATAAATTAAAACAAAGCGTTTTATGAATTTATTAGACTTTGAAGAACCAATCGGAAAGTTACAAGAACAACTTGAAAGCTTGAAAAGGACAGAACAAGAAAGTGATGTTAAAATGTCTCAAGCTATTGAAGATGTGGAAAATAAAATCCAAGAAAAAAGAGAAGCTATTTTTGGAAATCTTACATCTTGGCAAAAAGTTCAGGTCTCACGTCATCCAAATAGACCTTATACATTAAGCTATATTGAAGCAATAACAAAAGGTGATTTTATTGAGCTGCATGGTGATAGAAATGTGAAAGATGACAAGGCTATGATTGGTGGTTTTGGTGATGTTGATGGAAGAACAGTAATGTTTATTGGTCAACAAAAAGGAGTTAATACCAAAATGCGTCAGTATCGGAATTTTGGTATGGCTAATCCAGAAGGTTATCGTAAGGCATTAAGATTAATGCGTTTAGCTGAAAAATTTAATAAACCTATTGTGACGTTTATCGATACTCCAGGGGCGTATCCAGGTTTAGAGGCAGAAGAGAGAGGGCAAGGCGAGGCTATTGCTCGTAATCTTTACGAAATGTTTAAGCTTAAAGTCCCAGTTATCTGTATTGTTATTGGAGAAGGTGCTTCTGGTGGAGCTTTAGGAATTGGAATTGGAGACCGTGTGTTGATGATGGAAAATACTTGGTATTCAGTTATTTCTCCAGAATCCTGTTCGTCAATTTTGTGGAGAACATGGGAGCATAAAGAAGAAGCTGCTGAAGCTTTGAAGTTAACGGCTGACGATATGAAAAAAAATGGATTAGTAGATGGAATCATCAAAGAGCCTGTTGGTGGAGCACACTCCGATCCTGAAAAAGCTTTTGAAACGGTAAAACGTAGAATTAAAAAAGAGCTTAAAGAACTAGATGCTCTTACGTCTGAAGAAAGAATTGAAAAAAGAATTAATAAATTCTCTGATATGGGTGTTTATGCGTAGAACATTTAATTGTTAAAAAATAGAGCACTCTTAAATTAATTTGGGAGTGCTTTTTTATTCTATAGAATGAAAGCAAGTCAATTACATATTTTTAATCCTTCATGCGAAACTGCTATTGCTAATGGAACGGTTAGTTATGTTCCTAATAAAACCCTTTTACATTTCGAAAATGATTTAGCTTATTTATCTTCAATTTTGTCTAAAAATACTGATTTGGTATTGGTATCGGAGTACGAAAATATGCAACACTTGGAATTGCTTCATTCTTTATCTTTCCCCGTACCGGGACAAATTTTACAGTCAGATTTTTTTGATCTTCAACAGAAGATTATTTCTGAAATTGAAGCGTATAAATTATGGGGTTGGGCTCCCAATTGGATTCATCGATTAAAAAAGAATTCTAGAGTAAACTGTCCTGTATTTGAAAATTCATCTTTTTACGAATGGAAGCAAATACATAGAGATATTTATAGTAGAGAAGAAGCTAAAGAAATATTAAGTAGGATTTTAAATTTGGGTGATGGTCAGGTGTATATAAGTTCTGAAAAACAACCAAAGAAATTGTTTGATATTGAGTCTGTTGAGAAGTTTTTGTCGACGCACCAAAGAATAGTTTTAAAAGAACCATGGAGTTCATCTGGTAGAGGTATTATGATGCTTAGAAAAAGTAATCTGAACACATCTATTATCCAAAGAATTAAAGGTATTCTTCAGCAACAAGGCTTTATTATGGCTGAGCCAATGCTCGATAAAAAGTTAGATATGTCACTGCATTTTGAGATAAAAAAAGGAGCTCTTAGTTACTTTGGGGAATCTTACTTTAAGACCAATTCTAATGGTCAATATCAGGCTAATTTTTTGAATCAAACAGAACAAGTAGATCCTAAGATTGTCGATTTTATAGATGTTCATAAAGAACAGCTAAAGAAAGATTTGTTGAAATCCATATCAGAATCGGAAATATTGAAGTATTACGAAGGATTTTTTGGAGTAGATATTATGTTGGTTGAAGAAAAGAATAAATTGGTTTTTCAACCTTGTGTCGAAATTAATCTTCGAAACAATATGGGAACTATTGCATTGCATCTTCAGAAGTTAATTCATCCAGAAGCAATAGGAAGTTTAAATATTGTTTTTAATCCTAGAGATACTTTTGAAAATAGTTACCCTAAAGTTCAGAGGACAATGGCTTTACAAGATGGGCTTTTGGTAAAAGGAACACTTGCTTTAGTATCTCCAAAGGGGAAAAGATTTGGCGCATATATATCCCTCGATTAAAATTTGTAAAATTCTATACTTATGTTTTTTCTAAATTTACAGACATAAGTTTATCTTTGTCATTGATGAGAGTAAACCGTTTAATTCTAATATTATTTTTATTTATGTTTTTACTGCTGTTTCTTTCGGCATGTAATACAACAAAGCACGTTAAAAATAACGAAAAGTTATTGAATAATAATTGGGTTGAATCATCTAATAGTGATATTGATGTAGCTCCTATTTATAATTATCTAAAGCAACAGCCGAATACTAAAACAGCGATGCTCTTTAATTTTCATTTATGGGTTTATAATATTTCGCATGACAAAAATGGTAGCGAAAGAAAGTTAAAAAAATGGCTTGGGATATATAAAATGGGTAATATTATTGGAGAGCCTCCTGTAATAATGGATACTATATTAAATGAACGTTCTGTAAGTCAGATTCGGAAATATCTAAGAAATAGAGGATATTATCGTTCTCAGGTAAAAGATTCTATTGTGGTATTTGGAAAGAGAGAAAATAAAGCTTCGGTTTATTATTTGATAGATGCCCAAAAACCTATTAAAGTTGACAGTGTTAACTACGAAATAAAGGATACAGTTATTAAAAGAATTGTATTGACCGATACGATTCATACACTATTAAAGAAAGGCGTTAATTTAGATGTTGACCTTATGCAATCGGAAAGAGTTCGAATAACAAAACTTCTTAAAAATTTTGGATATTTTCAGTTCTCTAAAGAGTATATTTATTACCAAGTAGATACTAGTAAGGCAAATTATACTTCCCAAATAAAATTGATAATATTAAATCCAAGCGACAGTTCTTTGCATCATCAATTTGCCATTAATCAAATTTATTATTTTAACGATTTTGAACCTCAAGAATATTTAAAAGAAAAAGATAAATATTTTAATCAATTTGATACAGTAACCTATGCGGAAGATTATTTTTTGTCTCGAAAGGAAATTTTTGTTAAGCCTAAGGTGATAAAAGAGGCGAGCTATTTAAAACAGAGTGACCTTTACTCTGCCGCAAATGTTCAAAATACTTTTAGACATTTATCGACTCTGAACGAATTTAAACTTATAAATATTCGTTACAATGAATTGAAAGATACTTCTAAATTAGATGTGTTGGTACAGCTTACCCCATTTAAAAAACACAATTATATTGCTGAATTAGAAGGAACGAATTCTTCGGGAAATATGGGCGTAGGAGGTCGGTTGTCGTATCAGCATAAAAGTTTATTTGGAGGAGCAGAAATATTAAATGTTAGTGTTTATGGTAAAATAGAATCGCAAAATACTTTTGCTGGAGTGATGACAGAAGACATTTCGTTTAATAGCGATGAAATAGGGGCGAATATCAGTTTGCATTTTCCTAAATTTTTATTACCATTTAGTTCCAATCGTTTTATTAAAAATAATAATCCTAGAACAGCATTGGAGTTTACAATGAATAATAAAAATCGACCAGAATATACGAGATCTATTTATGGAGGCTCTTTTGGATATTACTGGGTTAGTCAACGTTATTTTAGGCATCAGTTTAAACCAATAGATTTGAGTGCGGTTAAAGTTTTTAATATGGATGCTGACTATTTTAATTCCATTCAGAATACTTATTTAGAAAAATCATTCGACGATTATTTAATATCGGCGACTAGTTATTCACTTTATTTTAGCAATAAAAAAGAACAAAAAGGAAGAAATTACTTTTCGTTTATTTTTAATGGAGAGTTAGCAGGGAACTTCTTGAATGCATATAGCACCCTTTCGGGTGCAGAACCCGTTGATGGAAGTTATTATGTTTTGAATAATAAATTTGCTCAATATTGGCGAGCAGAACTAGACCTTCGATTTTATCTCGATTTAAAACGAAAAAGAGATCATCTAATTTATAGAGCATACGGTGGCATAGTTCATCCTTATGGAAATATTATTGCAACGCCATACGTAAAACAGTTTTATTCTGGAGGAGCAAACGGATTAAGGGCATGGCCTGTTAGAAGTTTAGGCCCAGGGGCTTATTTTAATTCTAATAGACAATATTATAATGAGGCAGCTGATTTAAAACTAGAAGGAAATTTGGAGTATCGATACAAACTGTTTTGGGTTATGGAAGGCGCTTTATTTTTAGATGTAGGAAATATATGGGCAACCAATCAAGAAGATCCTAGACCTGGGTCACAATTTAAGTTCAGAGATTTCTATAAGGAAATAGCAATAGGAACAGGCTTTGGATTTAGATTCGACTTTTCGTTTTTTATTTTACGGCTTGATTATGGAATTAAGATTAGAGACCCTAAAGAAACAGAAATAAATAGATGGGTTGTTTTTGATAAATCGTACAATCCATTTGGAGCAGAGTATTCTATGTTTAACTTTGGTATTGGTTATCCTTTTTGATATTTTTGTTTATTGAATATATAAAATTATATTTTATGGTTAAGAAAATAAGAATTCTAGTCTTAGTATTTATATTGTGTGGGAGCTTATCTAGTTATTCGCAAGTCTATTTTGGAGGTAGAGTTGGTTTAAATATGAGTACTCTATCTATTCAACCAGAATTGGTCGATTACAATAAAGTATCAGAATTCGTACCTAAATTAAATGTTAATATTGCTGCTTTAGCTTATTTCGAATTAGGCCCTTATATAGCATTACAGCCAGAATTTATATACAATCGTAAAGGACTAAAATCTAGCGTAGAATCGCATCTTGATGCAAATAATGATTCTTTACTTACTGGAGAATGGAATTACTCTTTCGATTATTTAGAATTTCCTCTAATGATAAAATTATCTTTAAATAGTGATGGATTTGACCCTTTTATAGAGTTCGGAGCTTACTATGGATATATGTTTAACGCCCATTATACTGCTGAAGCTTATGTTAATAACGAGCAAGTTTTAGATGAAGATTATGGTTTAGGTTTTGGAGATGATAAGAATAAATCATTGAATCAAAATGAATATGGTTATAAAATTGGTATTGGAGGAGCTTTAGCTTTGAGTAAAGGAGTTGCATTTTTTTCTATCAGATATTCTCAAGGTTTGACAGATGTTGTTAATTATCAAGTTAAACCAGAAGATTATCGAGCAACTTATAATAGAGTTTTTCAATTAACATTGGGTTATGCTTTTGAGCTTAGAGGTTCTAACAATAAGAAAAAGATTTATTATTATTAGCTTATTAATATTTATTTAATTTAGTACAAAGATGTCGATTAAAGTTAATCAAGTAAGCAAACTATATGGGAAGCAAAAGGCCCTTGATAATATTAGTTTCGAGATTGAATCTGGAGAAATAGTTGGTTTTTTAGGTCCAAATGGAGCAGGAAAATCTACAATGATGAAGATTATTACAGGTTTTATTTCACAAACAGATGGAGAGGTCTTTGTTAACGATATTCAGATTGACCCAGAAGCTATTGACATCAGAAATAAAATTGGTTATCTCCCCGAGCACAATCCATTATATTTAGATATGTATGTTCGCGAATATCTGCTATTTATTGCTGGCATGTATAAACTCGATAATAAAAAAGCAAGGGTAGAGGAGATGATTGAACAAACGGGTTTGACCAAAGAAAGTTCAAAAAAAATATCAGAATTATCCAAAGGATACCGTCAAAGAGTGGGGCTTGCTCAAGCTTTAATTCACGATCCCTCAGTTATCATTTTAGATGAACCAACATCAGGGCTAGACCCCAATCAGATTGTCGAAATTAGAGATTTGATTTTAAAAGTTGGAAAACAGAAAACAGTCATGCTTTCTACACATATTATGCAAGAAGTAGAGGCAATTTGCGATAGAATTATCATTATTGATAAAGGAAAGATTATTGCTCAAGAAAAAATGCAAGACGCTTCGAAAATAGTTGCTGATAATGAGTTTATCATAGAACTAGAGTTAGATTCTAAAATAGATTTAGATTTGATTCAGAAACTTCCCGAAGTTATTGAGATACACCATAAAAAAGAAGGCGTATTATTAATAAGATCTATGAGTGATATTAGATCTAATTTGTTCGAACTAGCAGTTGAAAATAATTTAAAAGTGTTATCTATGAGGATTGTAGAAAAAACTCTAGAAGAAATATTTCAAGAAATCACTAAAGAAAATTCATAATTAATCATAATTTTTTTTGAAGACTGCCTAAAGCTACATACATTTGGCTAATGAATTACTCTATTTAGCTCGTTCAGGATGAATATTAGAAATTACGTTCTATTTTTCTTATTACTTTCTTTTAGCTGGCAAGTCGATGCTCAAAAAACATTTTTCTTTATCGGTAGAATTAAAGATGCTCAGACCCATCAAGTAATAACCACAGCAAATATTATTAATTTAAAAAATAATAGAGGCGCTATGAGTAACCAATTGGGTTATTTTATGCTTCAAGTTAACGATAAAGATTATATAAAGATTTCGTATGTTGGATATAATAATCTCTATTATCAGGTTGATACACAAGTTACTGATACGCTAGATTTTTATCTGAGACGGAAAATATTTCATATAGACGAGGTAGAAGTTTTCCCATGGACAAAAAAAGAATTCAAAGTTCAATTTGTTGAGATGGATACCCCATTAGACAGTAATGAATGGCTATTTAATAGAATAAATCTTTCTGTTGAAGAATTAAAATGGTTGACTCCAGCAGGTTTGACTATTAATTATAAAACCAGAAAAGAACGTCAACAAATAAAAGTAAAAGCTTTTAAAAGGTGGGCAAAAAAAGATAAGGTATTTCGTGATATTGTTAAAAATCTTACCGATTATCAGGGACTTGAACTAGAGGTATTTATCAGATATTGTAATTTTAATAAGAGCTTTATTTCTTATGCTAGAACATACTACTTAACCGAAGCCGTACAAAAGAAATATTTAGAATTCGAAAAAAAGAAAGTGCTAGAATACAATAAATAGAAATTGGGTTTAATGATTAATTATATCAATAAAACTCTGCAACACAGGATTTGTATTTCTTGTATTCCATACTATTTTTAGAGCAGTACGTTGACTAATATTTTTTAATTCAATAAATTTTATATCTAAATTAAAACCATTTTGTAGTGAGGTAGGAACAATTGAAATACCAAAATTATTTTCTACTAAACGATAAATTGATATAGCATTTACCGTTGAGTGCGATATAGTCGGCAAAAATCCGCTATCGTCAAAAATTTGCATCACCTTTTCGTAGTACGACTCACTGTACGAGGCATCAAACAAAATAAAATGTTCGTCTTTAAGTTGCGATAAATTGATAAAATTACCTTGGTTAAGTTTGTGATTCTTAGGTAATACCAACGAAAATGTTTCCTCTGTTGCGGGGGATGTCTCTAAGCCCTTAGGCACACGTTCCATTCTCACAAAACCGATATCAATATCTTGATTCAACAAAGCATTAATCTGCTGTTTATTATCAATTTCGGTTAAATTTACCAATGCATTTGGATTAGTATCTCTAAACTTTAATAATAATTGTGGTATTAATTCTTGCATAGCGGAACCCACGTATCCCAATTTTAATTTCCCTACAATACCATCGTTTAGCAATTTGGTATGATTAATAATATCATCTAATTGTTTAAAATTTGTGATCAGTTCATTTTGTAAATATTCTCCAGCTTTTGTCAATTCCACTTTTCTGTTATGACGCTCAAAAAGTTGAACCCCTAAATTTTCTTCCATTTGTTTAATTTGTCTGCTTAAACCCGGCTGCGAAATATATAGTTGTTCAGCTGCTTTTCTAAAATGCAATTGTTTAGCAACTTCTAAGAAATATTTATAATGTCTAAATTCTAATTGATTACTATTGGTTATCATTCAATACTGTTATTGGTCTTGTTAGTTATCAAAAGTAAAGGTATTTTTGTAAATATCAAATAAAAAATAAATTCTAAAATCATAGAGCTATGTTTAAATACGGAATAGAGCAACTCACAGTAGATAAGGTAATTGCTATTTCTAAAGGCGAGTTAAAAGGAGCGTTAACCGAAGAAGCTATATCGAAAGTTAAAGAATGTAGGCGTAAAGTAGATGTAATGTCGAACGGCACAAAAGCAGTTTATGGTATCAATACAGGTTTTGGTCCACTATGCGATGTGCAAATAACTCCGGAAGAAACTAGTCAGTTGCAAACCAACTTACTGATAACTCATGCTGTAGGTGTTGGAAATCCTATCGACAAGCAAATTTCTAAAATAATGATGATTTGTAAAGTTCAAGCACTTTGTCAAGGATTTTCGGGAGTAAGAGTTGAGCTGATTGAGCGCATTATGTATTTTATAGAAAACGATTTATTGCCAGTTGTTCCTGAACAGGGTTCTGTTGGAGCATCGGGCGATTTAGCTCCTCTTTCGCATTTATTTTTAACCCTATTGGGTGAAGGAGAATTTTGGGAAGGAGATAATATTGTACCAGCAAAAGAAGTTTTAGAAAAGCATAATTTAAAACCTATAACATTAGCCGCAAAAGAAGGTTTAGGCTTAATAAATGGAACTCAATTTATTTTATCTCATGCCATTGTAGGACTAAAAAAAATGGAATATCTTTTAGACTTGGCCGACCTTGCCGGTGCTATGAGTATAGAAGGATACCAAGGAAGTGCATCGCCTTTTAAAGCTGATTTGCAAAAAATTCGACCATACAAAGGTACGATTGAAGTAGCATCGCATATGCGTAACTTGCTATTAGATTCTGAAAATATTGAATCTCACGTAAACTGTGTTCGTGTTCAGGATCCATATTCAATGCGTTGTATTCCTCAAGTTCATGGAGCATCAAGAAACGCTTATTATCATTTAAAAGAAATGGCGGAAATTGAAATGAATTCGGTTACCGATAACCCAATTGTATTAAGTGAAACCGAAGCCATTTCTGGTGGAAATTTTCATGGACAGCCTCTGGCAATGGTACTCGATTACGCATCGATAGCAGCATCAGAATTAGGGAATATTTCGGATAGAAGAAGTTATTTATTACTCGAAGGTAAATTTGGCTTACCACGTTTATTAACTGCGGCAGGAGGTCTTAATTCTGGATTTATGATTCCTCAATATACAACAGCAGCCTTAGTAACCGAAAATAAATCGCTTTGTTTTCCTCCATCTGCCGATAGTATTCCAACTTCGCTAGGACAAGAAGACCACGTTTCTATGGGAAGTATTTCTAGTAGAAAATTTAATCAGATTTTAGGTAACATTGAAAAAATATTTGCTATAGAAATGATGTATGCGGCACAAGCTTTAGAGTTCAGAAAAGACCATCAATTTTCTTCGATAGTTGAGCAAAACTTTAAACTAATTCGTAAGTATGTTGCTAAATTAGAAGATGATAGAATATTAAAAGATGATATTAATAAATTGATTGAGATGGTTAAAAACCAAGAATTTATTGTTAAATAGTACCTTAATTACGATAATGTATGACCAAGCAATCTAAATTAATAGTTTAATTAATTAAAGTAAACAAGAAATGACTTTTAAAGAACAAATACTCCAAGGAATTCCTCTACAATTACCAGAAAAACAACAATATCCTGAAGGAATAAATAGAGCACCAAAAAGAAAAGATATTCTTTCGCTCGAAGAAAAACAATTAGCAATTCGTAATGCTTTACGTTATTTCCCAAAAGAATGGCACAAAGTATTAGCAAAAGAATTTGCCGAAGAATTAAATGATTTTGGACGAATTTATATGTATCGGTTCAAACCAAGCTACGAAATATACGCACGCCCAATCTCAGAATATCCTGCACAAACGCAACAAGCGGCGGGAATTATGTTAATGATACAAAATAATTTGAATCCAGCAGTTGCACAACATCCGTGGGAACTTATTACTTATGGTGGAAACGGTGCTGTTTTTCAAAATTGGGCACAATATCTTTTAACCATGAAATATTTGGCTACAATGACCGATGAACAAACCTTAAATATGTATTCTGGTCATCCAATGGGATTATTTCCATCGTCGAAAGAATCGCCACGCGTGGTAGTTACTAATGGTTTAATGATTCCAAATCATTCATCGCCAGACGATTGGGAAAAGCACAACGCTCTTGGAGTAACACAGTACGGACAAATGACAGCAGGTTCATTTATGTATATTGGTCCACAAGGCATTGTACACGGAACAACTATTACACTAATGAATGCTTTTCGTAAAATTCTTAAAAAAGGAGAATCTCCTAACGGGAAAATATTCTTAACAGCAGGACTTGGTGGTATGAGTGGAGCACAACCAAAAGCAGGAAATATTGCAGGTTGCATTTCTGTTGCCGCAGAAGTAAATGAAAAAGCTGCACGTAAACGCTACGAGCAAGCTTGGGTAGATGTACTTGTTGAAAATATGGACGATTTAATTAAAAGAGTTCGTACAGCCCAAGATAAAAACGAAGTAGTTTCTATAGCTTATATTGGAAATATTGTTGAGGTTTGGGAGCGTTTCGACAAAGAAAATATTTTTGTTCATGTGGGTTCAGATCAAACATCGCTGCACATACCTTGGACCGGTGGATATTACCCTGTAGATGTAAGTTTTGAAGAATCGAACAGATTGATTAGAGAAGAACCTGATTTATTTAAAGAAAAAGTACAAGCAAGTTTACGACGTCAAGCCGATGCCATAAACTGTCATACAGCCAAAGGTACTTATTTCTTCGATTATGGTAATGCTTTTTTACTCGAAGCATCGCGAGCTGGAGCCGATATTATGGCAGAAAATAATATCGATTTCCGATATAAATCTTATGTTCAAGATATTCTTGGGCCTATGTGTTTCGATTACGGATTTGGTCCTTTCCGTTGGGTTTGTACATCGGGCAAGCCAGAAGACTTAGATATGACAGATCAAATTGCAATGGAAGTAATGCAAGAAATTATGGAGCATTCGCCAGAAGAAATTCAGTTGCAAATGCAAGATAATATAACTTGGATTAGAGATGCTAAGAAAAATAAATTGGTGGTAGGATCGCAAGCTAGGATTTTATATGCCGATGCAGAAGGTCGGGTAAAAATAGCTAAAGCATTTAACGATGCTATTGCTTCTGGAAAAATAGGAGCGGTTGTTTTAGGACGCGATCATCACGATGTGAGTGGTACCGATTCGCCATACCGAGAGACTTCAAATATTTATGATGGAAGTAAATTTACAGCTGATATGGCCATACAAA
Source organism: Bacteroidales bacterium (assembly GCA_027064025.1). Classification (GTDB taxonomy): domain Bacteria; phylum Bacteroidota; class Bacteroidia; order Bacteroidales; family JAFGXI01; genus JAFGXI01. Next base: position 3,955 of record JAMOQL010000033.1, on the reverse strand, counting down.
ATGTAATTGGTGATAGCTTTAGAGGAGCAACTTGGGTATCCATACACAACGGTGGTGGCGTTGGTTGGGGCGAAGTTATGAATGGCGGTTTTGGAATGCTACTCGATGGTACACCAGAGGCCGAAGTTCGACTTAAAAAAATGCTTTTTTACGATGTTAATAATGGTATTGCACGTAGAAGTTGGGCAAGAAACGAAGGCGCATTATTTGCTGCAAAACGTGAAATGGAACGTACTCCAAATTTAAAAGTAACTATCCCTAATTTAGTTGATGACGAATTACTTGATGGCTTATTCTAACAAGTAATAAGAGTAGATAGTCGATAGTCTGTTTGAAAATATATTATTCTGAATAAAATGAAGAATATCAAAACGTAACAAGTTATTGATAAGTGTAGTTAGAAGATTTTTTTGACTACGCTCAAAATGACAAAAGAACAACTTATTGAAAAAACTCATTGCTGAAAAAAAGGAAACTATGAAAATATTATTCAAAAATATTAAAGAGTTAGTTCAGGTAAGAACTGAGACAATAAGTTTTGTTTCGGGTGCTGATATGAAAACTTTACCTACAATTAATAATGCTTTTTTATTAATTGAAGATGATAAGATAATAGATTTTGGTGAAATGTCTATTTGTCCTCATATTAACGATGCCGAAATTGTGGATGCAAGTGGCAGAATAGTGATGCCTACTTGGTGCGATTCGCACACGCACTTGGTATATGCAGGAAATAGAGAAGGTGAATTTGTAGATAAAATTAATGGCTTATCGTACGAAGAAATTGCTAACCGAGGTGGAGGAATATTAAATTCTGCAAGAAAATTGTCAGAGACCACAGAAAATGAGCTTTTTGAACAAAGTAAAGAGCGATTACACGAAATAATAGAACAAGGGACAGGTTCAGTTGAAATAAAATCGGGCTATGGATTAAGTTTCGATAGCGAACTAAAAATGCTACGAGTTATTAAGCGATTAAAAGAAGAATCGGATATTGAAATAAAAGCCACATTTTTAGGCGCTCATGCTGTCCCTTCAGAATATAACGACAATAAAGCAGCTTACTTAAAAATGCTTATTGATGATTTAATGCCCATAATTTCGGAAGAAAAATTAGCCGAATATGTCGATATTTTTTGCGAAACAGGCTATTTCTCGGTAGCCGATACTGAGCAGATTTTAGAAGCTGGCCAAAAATATGGTTTAGTACCTAAAATCCACGTCAATCAATTTAATTCTATTGGCGGTGTAAAAGCGGGAATACAATACAATGCACTTTCGCTTGACCATCTCGAAGTATTAACAGATGAGGATATTGCTGAAATAAAAGATTCTAATGCAATGCCTGTTGCTTTACCATCTTGTTCGTATTTTTTAAGTATTCCATACACCCCAGCACGTAAAATAATATCCGCAGGTTTGCCTTTGGCTTTAGCATCAGACTTTAATCCAGGCTCAACACCATCGGGCAATATGAATTTTGTGGTTGCTACAGCTTGTATAAAAATGAAAATTACACCAGAAGAAGCAATTAATGCAGCAACTATAAATGGAGCTTACGCTATGGGATTAGAACATAAAGTTGGCACAATTACAGTAGGTAAATTAGCTAATTTAATGATTACTAAACCTATTAATTCTTACGCATCTATTCCTTATAATTTTGGTTCAAGTAAAATAGAAAATGTATATTTGAGAGGCATAAGACAATAATTTTTTTAAACCCACATTGTGGGTTTAATTCCCTGATGCTAGTATCGAGCTTATAAAATAATTCCTTATAATACCTCGGTGGCTTTGCCTCAAGGATATTTATTAAATAAAAATATGAATAAGAGAATTTTTGATATGGCTTTTATATTGGTTTCTGCATTTCTTCTAATTTTGTTTTTAAATTATAAATTAACAGATAAATATTTTAGTTTTTCATTTATTTCGATATTGATAGCTTATCAATTAGGACAATATTCCGAGAGGAAATTTAAAAAGTAATTTATTATTAATGCTACATCAATTAATCGTAATTATTTTTTATTAACCTAGTCGGGTTAATAGCAACCTAAATTTAGTCGACTATTTTTTCAAGCAGAAATGATTAAAGTTACTTTTCCATAAAACTTTGCCATTTAATTAGAATGTATTTCTGAAAAGAATTGTCTTTGATTTCTCGGAATCCAAATTCGTAGCAAAACAGATAAAGGTTATTTTTTTTTCCTTTCCAGTAATGAGTGAAATAGTTCGGATTAAATCCTGCTTTAATCAAGGTCTCTTTTCGAACGGTAGATTTTCCTGCTTTATTGTATGACTTAAGAATTTGTCGGTTTCTACGGAGAGTTTGGTCGATATTTACAAAAGTGCTATTTTCCGATTCTTTATTTTTTTTATAATGATAAGAAGATTTACAATAAGGAGAACAAAACTTTTTATCAGTTCTACCTTTTATTAATTCGTTACATTCTAAACAATATTTTTTAATGTTCATTTCTTAGTTTTATTCGTATAATTATTCGTATAATAAACGTCTAAATGTACGACTAAATTTGGAGAATATATATTAAACGTCGTACTTTAAAAAAAATAGAAAATATTGTGAAAAATTTGAATTCAATAACATTAAGACATCTTGTAATAGAAGGAAAAAGGATGATTGCACTAGAGTATAATAGTAGCCCAACTTTGGATGCTTTGGTAAAATCTTTAGGTGATGTAAAATGGAGTAAGAAGTTTGGTTTGTATTATATAGAAAATTCCAAAACAACTTTGGATCAGATATACAAAATATTTCGGGGAGTAGCTTGGATTAATAGTAAATATTTCTTTAAGGATAAGCTTGTAAATAAGGATGTTGTAGAGCCTGACTATTCCCGATATAAGAATAAAGTGAGTAAGTACAGTAGGAAATGTCCAGGTGAATATATAGATAAACTACAAGTGTTGCGTTATAGTCAAAATACCTTAACGACTTATATCAGTATGTTTGAAGAGTTTATTAATTATTATAAAGATGTAGATTTATTAAAAATAGATGAAAATGATATTAGAAAATATTTATTGCTTTTGGTTGAACGGGGAGTGTCCTATTCGTATCAGAATCAATCGATTAACGCAATTAAGTTTTATTATGAGATTGTTTTAGGTTTGCCCAATCGCTATTATCAAATAGAGCGGCCAAGAAAACAAGATAAATTACCATTGGTATTGAGTGTAGAAGAAGTACAGTCGATAATTAGAGTTACCGATAATATTAAACATAAAGCTATATTAATGACTATATATTCGGCGGGACTAAGAATCTCTGAATTATTGGGTTTAAAGCTTTCTGATATTATGAGTGATAGAGGTTTGATTTTGGTAAGAAACAGTAAAGGGAAGAAGGATAGGACAACGATCTTAGGTAAGAAAACATTGGTAATATTACGTCAATATTATAAGTTGTACACTCCAAAAGAATATTTGTTCGAAGGGCAATCGGGCGGTCAGTATAGTGCGACTAGTGTACAAAAGATACTGAAAAAGTCGTTAAGAAAAGCCAATATTCGCAAATCAGCAACAATTCATACTTTACGTCATTCATTTGCAACTCATTTGTTAGAAAAAGGAACCAATTTAAGGTATATCCAAACGCTACTAGGTCATTCTTCTCCTAAAACCACTGAGATATACACGAGAGTTTCGACAGTTGATATAGAAGATATTATAAATCCTATCGATAGATTAGACCTGTAAATCATACTATTTGAAAAATAATTTCCTATATTTGTGTCATTACTAATAAGGACAATCTTATGGAGGCAAAAACAAATATGGATATACTAAAATATAAAATGCACTATTGCGTTTAGTAAGGTGTTACCACTTATTATGACAAAAGAATGAATATTTTCACAACAATAAATATTATAGCATTTGTAATCTTTGGAATAATAGGATTGACTTTTGCAATAAAAAACAGGAA
>JAMOQL010000032.1 GCA_027064025.1 Bacteroidales bacterium | reverse complement strand
TTTTTGCCACATACGATTTGGTCATTTCTTAACTTCTTAAACTTTTTACCACATATAGCACATTGTTTGTATGTATCTATGTTTTTTAATTCCTTTTTTATATCATTCCAACTTTTATATGGATATAATTTTTCACTAATTAGGTTTAATCTGATAAGCTCTTTTATATATCTTTTTAGTTTATCATCACTTATAACCCTTAATATTAAGTTACTGTCTTGTATATTTACTTTATTAGAAAACATATCTATCATTTCATTAGTAAAATCAAATTCATTATTATATTTTATATTATAAACATATCTATATAATCTATTTATAAACATAAGTCTTCTTTTTTCTCTATCTTCTTTATAATACTCAATATCAAAATAAAGCTCATATAATATGCTACTATCTTTATTATTGATAATATTTCTAAAACAATTATTATCTTTTATCTTAACCCCTATACTATCATTAGTATATTTACGGAACAGATATATCATATATAATGTAAGATTATCTATGATATGCTGTTGTATATCGTTTATAACTTTATATGTAGGCACTTCTATATTGATTGAAAACTCAAAACTACATATACGTTTATCGGGTATGAATAATAATGTATCGTGTAATCTATCCCATAAGTTAGGGTATAACATAAGTAAGCCTATGGCTTGTTTGCAATCATCGCTAATCTTTTCATTGCTTAAATCATCTATAACACTTTGGGCTATTTCATATCCGTATAAATGTTTCATATTTACCCCCATTGTTTCTCTAATTCAATATAAAACAAAGAGGAATAAAAATCAATAGTTACGGAAAGAATTATAACTGTATTTTATAATATTTTTGATTTTAGTTGTTACAATAGGGATTATATCAATTTTATTAAGATTGAATTAGACACTAAATTTTTATATCTTATTTGTATTGTTAGGTTGGAATTTGTTTAATTTTGAATTAGAGAAACTTTAAAAGGAGGACGTATGAATGTCAAACTTGTTCCCGTCAAAGATGTAGAGGCTTTAAAAGCTGTAGGATGTTTTTTGAAAAAATCAACCCTATATGATTATCACCACAAGCGTAAACACCAAGATTGGTTCGTAAAAATCGGAACAGGGTTATATCTTAGAGTGGATAGTTGGAATGAATACTTGCGAAATGAGCTCATCAATAGTAACGATTTATCTGAAAGCGAAATTGATGAAATAATCGGGCGAATGGAGGGCTTGAATGATTAAGGAAAAAGCCGTCGCCCGAAACGACGGCAACTCGGATAACTCAAACGGCGTGGATGTCTTTAATAATATTATACCCCAAAATAACAACTACAATCAAGAAAATTTTTCACAAATCATCGTAAACGATTTGGCAAAAAGTGGATTGACTGATGAAAATGTAAAAATGCTTGGTTGGTATCAAATCACCAAAAAAGATGAACTAACTAAAACAATCGGTTTCGGTAAAATCGATGGACAGGATATCCTACAAGCAACGCAAGCTGTTCTTGCTATTCCCTACCCCGATACGAATTTTGCAAGGGTGCGCCTGTATCCGCCTATTGCAGGAAATAAATACTTACAACAAAAAAATGTATCACCAAAGCCATTTGTACTATCTGAAATTGAGGAGATAAAAGAGAAACCACATAAACCAATCATAATTACTGAAGGAGAAAAGAAAACCGCTTGCTTGGTTAAAAATGGATTTGATGCAATAGGTTTACCTGGTGTTTGGCAGTTTAAAAAAGATAATGAATTTTTATTATCAGATTGGGTTTGGAAAAATAGAGCCGTTTACCTTTGTTTTGATAATGATGTAACATTTAATAGCCACGTATTACAGGCAGAAATCGAATTGGGGTTAAGGCTTTATCTACAGGGCGCAAAGGTAAGAGTAATTCGTTTACCAATCGGAGACGAAAAGGGCGTGGATGATTTCATTGTAGCAAAAGGAAAAGATAATTTTAATAAACTGATAGAGAAATCCAAGCCCATTTTTGAGGCGTATACTTCACAAGATTATAAGGATATATTGAACCGCATAAGGGCTTTAAGTGATAATAACATTATAACAGCAGGTGAATTGGAAACTGTTATAAGTAGCTTCGCAAAGGCATTGAAAATAAAGAAAGCGGCATTTGAGAAGGATTTAAACATCGAAAAAGAGACAGAAAAAAACAACGCAATCATTGAAGACGTTGAGCCATACAACGAACCCGTAGATGGTGTAGAATTAGTGAACGAAATTAGAGATGTTTTTAAGCGTTACGCCTATATTCCGAGAAGCTATCATTCAATACTAGCTTTGTATGTTATTTTCACTTACTTCATTGATGCGTTTATTGTTGCGCCACGTTTATTTATAACCTCTCCAACTAAAAGATGTGGCAAGACAACTTTATTGAGCATTTTAAGCAAGCTTGTATATAGAGGTATACCGACGTCGAACATTTCTCCATCTGCTATGTTTCGAGTGATTGAGAAATATAACCCGACGTTACTTATCGACGAAGCCGACACAGGGTTAGCCGATAACGACGACATAAGAAACATTGTCAATGCGGGGCATTCAAAAGACGAGTACACAATAAGAACGGGAGATAGAGCGCAAGGGTTTGAGCCTGAACGATTTGATGTTTTTGGTGCTGTAGTTATAGCTATGATTGGGACACCCAAAGATAAAAAGGGCACATGGCTTGATAGAAGCATTATCGTAAGAATGGAGCGTAAGCCTGTTAACGTTAGAATAAAAAGGCAAACAAGAGAATTTAAAGAATTGGTGCAAACTATCAAACGCAAGTTGTATCGTTGGAGAAATGATAACATCGAAAATATAAAAAACATTGCAGATGGAGTATATAACAATGTGAGAGAATATTTAGCTATTGATAATGACCGACAGTTGGACAATTATTATCCTTTAATCACAATCGCTAAACACATAGGAATAACCGACGAGCTCATAAAGGATATAAAACTATTTGAGGGTGTAAGCGAAGATGAAGACGACGGCGTTCAATTCTTGCAAGACATCAAAAGCATTTTTGATGAATTATCGGATGACAAAATTACATCCAAAGACTTGTGTAAAAAATTAAATGACATTGAGGATAGACCTTATAGCGATTATCGACATGGACAAGGCATTGCACCCAATATCTTGAGCAACAAATTAAAACCCTTTGGAATTAAACCAAAGAAAATCAGAGATGGTTTCGAAACATTCAGGGGATATGAAGTGGAACAGTTTAAAAAAGCTTTTGCCCGATATATACCATTTTCAAAGTGGAACAACGGAACAATGGCGTCAGAACAACAATTAGAGCTAATAGAAAGTGGAACACAGGGCAATTCTTGTTCCACTTTGAAAAGCGAGAAAATGGCGTCAAAACAGGAATGTTCCACTTGTTCCACTTTGAACCCCCCTGAAGAGGGTATAATTTTAAACACTGATGATGAAGATGTTAAAATACCATTTTAAATCTAAATTGAAAGGAGAAATGTTGAATATGAATAACACAATTTGTTATTTGAAGACAGGAAGCAACAATTGGGGAGAGATGAACAGTGTATTGAAATTCACAGATGAAGGAAAAAGAGTTAATATCAGAAAAATCAATACTTCAATTAAGCAAATCCACAAATACTACAACAATCGCTTCATTGTGGTAGCTCAAACAGGCAATCCGCATTTCACAGCGTATGATGGGGTTGTGGACGGTGAAGGTAGTATCATTTGGATAAACCCCAAATACATTACCCGTATCTTCTATGATTGCAAATTCGGTATGAACTGTTGCGCAACACTTAACGTAAAAGGTTTTGACAGCGTTTTAATTAAAAACAGGGTGGTCAAATTACCCCACGGCACTAATAAAGAGCTTATCAGATTTATAAACCGTATTGCTGTTCCCATTGATTTTATCTACCGATATAAATTGCACGGCGTTTGTGATGTGAGTATGCTACAATTTATCAATAAGTTTGAACGTGTCTATGCACCCGTTATAAATATGATAAAAACCATCCCGATGCAACACTCATATAGGGTTTTCAATGATAAGGTAAAGCTAT
>JAMOQL010000031.1 GCA_027064025.1 Bacteroidales bacterium | reverse complement strand
GCTTTCTACCAAAAGAGATAATCTTAACGATGCCAAATTAGCATTTGCAAGAGATACCGATGCTGTTACATTAGCAGATGCTCTTAAAGGTGCAGATGTTTTTTTAGGCCTATCAGCAAAAGGAGCAATGACAAAAGAAATGTTGGCTTCTATGGCTCCTGATCCTATTGTGTTTGCTATGGCAAATCCTGACCCAGAAATTTCTTATGAGGACGCTATGGCTACTCGTGACGATTTGATTTTTGCAACAGGTCGTTCTGATTATCCTAATCAAATAAATAATGTTCTTGGATTTCCATTTATTTTCAGAGGTTCTCTAGATGTTAGGGCTACAGCTATTAATGAGGAAATGAAAAAAGCAGCGGTTTATGCTTTGGCAAAATTAGCAAAGGAGCCAGTCCCTGATGTTGTTAAAAAAGCATACAATAATGCAAATATGTCTTATGGCAGAGAATACTTAGTTCCTACACCCTTAGATCCACGCTTGATTGAGTTTGTGCCACCTGCAGTTGCTAAAGCAGCTATTGATTCGGGAGTCTCTAGAGTAAAAGAAATGGATTGGGATAAATATAAAGAAGAACTGAGAGAACGTATGGGAATTGATCATGCTATCATGCGTACTATGACAGCAAAAGCCAAATCGGATCCAAAACGAGTAGTCTTTTCTGATGCAAATAATCTTAAAGTTTTACAAGCTGCTCGAATTGTAAAAGACGAGAAAATTGCTATCCCTGTATTATTAGGAAGAGAAGAACGTATAAATAAGCTTGCCAAAGAAAATGGAATAGATATTTCTGACATTGAATTAGTTGATAGTACTAGTTTTGCTAACGAAAAGAAACGTTTTGAGTATGCTGAATTGCTATTAAATAAAAGAAATAGAAAAGGAATTTCGACAATCGATGCTCAAAGATCTATGTACGACCGTAATTATTATGGTGTTGCAATGGTTGAAACAGGAGAAGTTGATGCCATGATTTCGGGTGCTACTACTCAATATGTTGATGTTATTCGCCCTGCTTTGCAGATTATTGGGAAAAGAGATGATGTACGTAAAGTAGCAGGTATGTATATAATGAATACCAAAAAAGGACCTTATTTCTTTGCTGATACAACTATTAATATTAAACCAACCTCTGAAGATTTAGTCGATATTACTTTATTAACAGAAGAAAAAGTAAAAGAATTTGGTATTGATCCTGTAATGGCAATGCTTTCTTACTCAAATTTTGGATCGAACGATGGGAGCTCTGCAAAACGAGTATCAGATGCTGTTTCTTTGTTGCACAAAAATCATTCGAACGTAATGGTCGATGGTGAGATGCAAGCTAATTTCGCATTAAATAAAGATTTAAGAATAGAACGTTATCCTTTTTCTAAATTAGGAAATAGAGAAGTAAATACTTTAATTTTCCCTAATTTGAGCTCTGGTAATATTGCATACAAGATGATGCAGGAAATTGGATCTTCTGAAGCTATAGGACCTGTTGTAATGGGTTTGAAAAAACCTATTCATGTACTTCAGTTGGCAAGCTCTGTTAGAGAAATTGTCGATATGACAACAATTGCTGTTGTTGATGCTCAATAATATAGAATAAAATGATAAATTTGAAGGCTACTTAATACTTGGTTAAGTAGCCTTTTTTAATTGTTGAAATATGAAAAACAAATCGTTACAGCTAGGAATAATATTTGGGGCGTTAATCACTGTTTTTAATATAATATATCAGTATTTTAGCAATAATGAATCGGGATGGAAATTGTTAGTAGCTTCTTCTATAGGGGGGATTGTTGGAGGAGTATTATATGGTGTGTTGATGAATAGAAAATATAAAAAATTGAATCAAAAGTAAGATGCCTTATAAAACAATTATTTTTGATTTTGGTGGGGTTATTCTAAATATAGATTTCGGATTAACACACTCTGCGTTTCAAAGATTGGGGGGGGGAGATTTAGATAAAAAATTCTCTCAGACTCAACAGTCTGGTTTTTTTGATGATTTTGAAAAAGGGAAAATCTCTCCTCAACAATTTCGAGTGAAAATTAAGAAGTTGTTAGATTTCGATGTCTCTGATGATAATCTTAATGCTGCATGGAATAAAATGTTACTTGATATTCCAAAGCAGAGAGTTGATTGGATATTGAAATTAAAAGAAAAATATCAGTGTGTATTATTGAGTAATACTAATCAAATTCATTACGATTTTTATAGAGAAAACTTAGAATTGGTTCATGGATATAAGAAATTCTCAGATTTATTTCATAAAACGTATTTTTCGCACAAAATTGGAATGAGAAAACCCGATGCTAATATTTATGATTATGTGCTAAAAGAATTGAGCCAAGAACCATCAGAAGTATTATTTATTGATGATACTCAGAAAAATATTGATGCAGCTAAAGCATTAGGGTGGAATACTATTTTATGGGAAAATAAAGAATTAGATGAACTACTTTAAGCTAAAACAATATTTTATATCGGAACTATCTTCAATATATGAGGAACGCGAATTAGAACAGGTTTTCTTTTTGATTCTGGAAGATTTGTTTCGGTTCTCAAAGATGGATTATAGTTTAGGTAAACATAGAAATGTAGAGCAAGAAAGAATAGATAAGATTAACACAATATTAAAGGCATTAAAAACTAATAAACCCATACAGCATATATTAGGTTTTGGATATTGTTTAGAGAGAAAGTTTAAAGTGTCTAAAGACGTTCTAATTCCTCGGCAAGAAACCGAAGAATTAATAGATTTAATTCTTAAAAATCATAGTAATGCAAAAGCTAGGGTCTTGGATATTGGGACTGGTACTGCTTGTATCCCAATAAATTTGAAATTAGAAAATCCTTTATTTGAAGTTTCTGCATTGGATGTTTCTCAAGATGTATTAAATATAGCAAGACAGAATGCAGAAAAATATTTGGTAGATATTGATTTTATTCATCAAGATATTTTAGATAAGGTAAATTGGATAGGTTTTGAAGATGATTCTTTTGATATTATTGTAAGCAATCCTCCTTATGTTAGAGAATCTGAGAAAAAGCAAATGGATAAAAATGTTTTGAATTTTGACCCTAGTCTTGCGTTGTTTGTAGATGACGAAAATCCTCTGATTTTTTATATTGCAATTACAAAATTTGCAGCACAAAAATTAAAAAATGGAGGAATCTTGTATTTCGAGATTAATGAATATTTTGGTCAAGACATAGTTGATTTAGTAAAAAATAATTGTTTTGAAAAAGTTGAACTAATAAAAGACTTGCAAGGAAAAAACAGAATCGTTTATGCTAAAAAAAATCCCTGAACAAAGAATGAACAGGGAATTTATTTTCGATTTTTTAAGAGCTATTTTTCTTTAACTAGTAATTTAGGCTCCATCATTTCCATAATAGCATATTTTACACCTTCTCTTCCAAATCCAGAATTTTTTATTCCACCATAAGGCATATGGTCTACTCTAAAAGTAGGGACATCATTATTTACTACTCCACCAACCTCTAAGTTTTCAAAAGCGTAATTAATCTCTTTGATATTGTCGGTAAAAACTCCAGCTTGAAGTCCATAATCAGAGTCATTTAATAAGGCTATTGCTTCCTCAAAAGTTTTATATCTTTCAATAGAAACTACAGGTCCAAAAATCTCAAGAGAACAAACTTTCATTTCTTTCTTTGTGTCAGTCATAATTGTCGGTTCATAGAAAGTCCCTTTTCTATTTCCTCCAAACAAAATTTTTGCTCCTGAAGAAACGGCTTCATTAACCCAATTTTCTACTCTAATGGCATTGTTCTCATCAATCATAGAAGAAATATCAGTATCCATATCGTTAGGATTTCCTTCTTTTAGTTTGGAAGTAAGTGTTTTGAATTGTTTAATAAAATCTTCAAAAATATCTTCTTGAACGTAGATCCGTTGTACATGAATACAGACTTGTCCTGAATAAGCAAAACCACCAGCTACAGATTTTTGAACCGCATTACCAATGTCGGCATATTTTGAGACAATAACTCCTGCATTACCTCCCAATTCTAAAGTTACTTTTTTGTTGCCAGCATTTCGTTTCATTTCCCAACCAACTTCAGGAGATCCTGTAAAACTTAGTTTTTTAAATCGAGGGTCGGTTACTAATTGATTCCCACTTTCTCTATCCATTGGTAAAATAGAAAGAGCACCCTTAGGTAAGTCTGTTTGGTCAATTATCTGAGCAAGTACCAAAGTAGATAAAGGAGTGCTTCTTGCTGGCTTTATTATTATTGGATTTCCTGCGGCAATTGCCGGTGCTATCTTGTGAACTGCTAAATTTAATGGGAAATTAAAAGGTGCAATCCCAGCAACTAAACCAACTGGAAAATATTTAATTAGAGCTTCTTTCCCATGTCCAGCAGGAGTCCAGTCTATAGAAAAATATTCGCTTGGTAATCTTTTGCATTCTTCCGAAGCAACAGTGAATGTTTGGATAGACCTGTCAATCTCGCCTAAAGCATATTTTAAAGGTTTCCCAGACTCTAAAGCAAGAATCTCAGCCATTTCATTTTTTCGTTCCAAAATCTTTTTCGCAATACTCTGAAGTATTTCGTACCGTTTATAAATAGGCATTAGTTTCATCTCTTTTTCAACTAATTTCCCTGCAATTATTGCAGACTCAAGCTGCTCCTTTTCTGCAATATATGTCTGTCCGACAAGAGTGTTGTTGAAGGGATTATAAACATTTAATATTTGCTCTCCCTTTGTAAATTTACCACCAATATATAATTTATAAATCATAATATAACACTTTGTTTATTAACGAATCAATAAAATAAAATCACTTTTAGCAAAGTTAATTTAAATAATGTAATATTTTTGACGATTGTTTATTCAAAATTGACCAATAAATATATTTTTAGTTTTTTATTTTTTAAAAAATGTCTATTTTAGACGAATCTATGAAAAAGATAATATTAATATTGATTGTTTTTACATTTGTCTCACAAGTCGATGCGCAATATTCTAATCGTTGGAAGCGTTATCGATACGAGATAGTTTCTGGTATTGGCGCAACAAATTTTCTTGGGGAGCTGGGGGGAGCTGATAAAGAAGGCACTAATTTTATTAGAGATTTTGAATTTTCGATGACTCGACCTGCTATTTCAGTTGGGCTTCGATATCGGATATTAGAAAAGTTGTCGACAAAAGTAGCATTGACATATGGAATACTACGAGGAGATGATAAAACTACCCAAGAAAAATTTAGGCATAATCGGAATTTAAACTTTTATTCTCATTTAATTGAATTTTCGGGACAGTTTGAGTATTCTTTGATAAAAGAAAAGATTGGTCATAGATATAATCTTCGTAGAGTTCGAGGGTTAAAAGGGTTAAAACTTAACACCTATCTTTTTGCCGGTATAGCAGGCTTTTGGTTCAATCCTTACGGGAAAAATCCAAGTACTGATGAGTGGGTGGCTTTGCAGGATTTAGGGACAGAAGGTCAAGGAATGGTAGGTTCTAGAGAAAAATATAATAGATTTCAAGTAGCAATTCCTTTCGGAATAGGTTTTAAATATGGATTTAATAGAGAGTGGTCTGTTGGTGTTGAATTTGGACTTAGAAAGACATTTACTGACTATATTGATGATGTTAGTACTACCTATTACGATAATGCAGAATTGGCAGCGATTGACCCATTAATTGCACAAATGGCTGACCCCTCTTTAGGGGAAGTGTCTGGGCAAACAGCTGTTAATCAGCAAAGAGGAGATCCGAGCGATTATGATTCGTATATGTTTCTGATGATAACCTTAAATTATAAACTGAAAACAACACGAAAAGGTTTGCCAAAATTTGGAATGCATAGGCGGTAAAATTATTTATTGCGGTTAAAGTTGTGTTAAGAAGTAGAATTTTATAACTTTGTACGTTACACAACGTAAATAGACTAATAATGAAAAAATTAAGTATATATATATTTATCCTGTTTTTTATAATCCCTTATGTTTCAGATGCACAGCGTTGGAAACGTTATCGGTATGAGCTAGTAGGAGGAATTGGAACTGTTAATGTTTTTGGCGATTTAGGAGGTGGCGCGGGAGTTGCAAGGCATAATACTTTAGATTTTAATATTGAAGGAACTCGACCAACGATAATGGTTGCAGGTCGATATAAAATGAAGGAAATATTGGCTGTTAAAGTTAATCTTTTTTTAGCTTATGCTAATGCTAGTGACAGTTATACGGGAAATGAAGCACGTTCAAATCGTGGAGCTACAGCCAATACTTTTTTAATAGAACCTTCTATTCAATTAGAATACTCTCTAATTAAGGAGAGGTATGGGAGGCGTTATACTTTTTCTAATATTAGACATTTTAACCTTAATCATGTTAATACATATTTGTTTATTGGAATTGGCGGTTTATTCTATTTCCCAGATAAAAAGATTAATATAGAGACAGGCGTTGGCGAACCTGGTAAGTTTTCTGCAGCTTTTCCAATGGGCATTGGATTCAAATATGCAATGAACAGAGTGTATACTGTTGGACTTGAAATGGGGAATAGGTTTACAACTACAGATTACATAGACGGTCATTCAGATAAATTTTCACAAGGAAATGATTCGTATTTTTTCTTAATGTTTACTTTTGCAAAACGATTAAGAAGTTCACGAAAAGGTTTGCCTAGGTTCTAACTCTACTTTAAATTTATTTATATGCGGTTAGTATTAATCATTCTACTTATGGTTAACGGAGTGTTTTTGTATGCTCAAAAAACTTTAGAAGGAGGCTTGTTGTTAGGAGGAACATATTATCTTGGAGAAATAAATCCATCTGAACAATGTCATTCTATAGAGCCTGCTGCTGGATTGTTTGTTCGTCAAAACCTTAATAAGCGTTGGGCAATAAGAGCTAGTTTTCTAGCAGGAGCTCTTTCTGCAGATGATCAGGCCTTTACCAGTAAGTATCAAAAATTACGTAATATTCATTTTAATACTCCAGTTTTGGAGATGGTGGCGCAAGCTGAGTTTAATTTTTTACCATATAAATTGGGCTCTAAAAGATATACCTCTCCGTTTACTCCTTATTTTGCTTCAGGAATAGGCTTCTTATTAGTCAGTAATTCTATTAGTCCTTACAATATAACTATTCCAATTAGCGTTGGAATGAAACTTTCGGTTAGTAAAAAACTTGAATTAGGTTTGGAGTGGTCTTTTAGAAAAACATTTTCCGATTATTTGGATAACTTATCAGGAAGAGAATATGATTTGAGTACGATGAAAACATCAAGTAAGCTAAAATATAAGCAAAATGCCTTTTATTATGATAAAGATTGGTATTCTTTTGTAGGAATTTTCATTACTTACAAAATTTTTCAGTCAGGAAGCCCTTGTAAAGCATATGATTTTTAACTTTGCAAATGTATGAGTAAAAAAGAAGACATAAATAAAGATAATATTCCAGTTCATATTGCCATAATTATGGACGGAAATGGTCGCTGGGCAAAGGAGAGAGACGAACCTCGTTTTGTAGGACATCAAGAAGGAGTTATTTCTGTAAAAGCAATTGTAGAAGCTGCTACCGAGATAGATGTTAAATATTTAACATTTTATGCATTTTCTACAGAAAATTGGAGTAGACCAAAAGAAGAGGTTGATGCTCTAATGTCGTTATTAGTGAAGACCATTAAAAGTGAAGTTTTAGATCTTAATAAAAATAATATTAGATTACTTACTATTGGTAATATTAATGACTTGCCAAAAGATGTTCAAGAAGAATTGAACGAGGCGATTGAAGAGACATCTATGAATACTGGACTTTCTCTTGTTATTGCTTTAAGTTATAGTTCAAGGTGGGAAATACAAAATGCAATTCAGAATATTCTTAAAGATTCAAAAAAAGGATTGGTGACTGAAGAAGATATTGATGATGATTTAATTGGTAACTATCTTACAACCAAAAATATTCCAGATCCAGAATTACTAATAAGAACAAGTGGGGAGTATAGAATAAGTAATTTTTTATTATGGCAAATAGCTTATTCTGAACTTTATTTTACGAATAAGTATTGGCCTGATTTCAGAAAAGAAGAGTTTTTTGAAGCAGTTATTGATTATCAGAAACGAGAAAGAAGATTTGGAAAAACAAGCGAACAAATATAATAGATTTAACAAAATTCTACTAATAGGATTGTTGTTATTAAGCATTGTCTCGATTTTACCCGCACAAATTATATCGTCTGGGAAATTATCTGCAATAAATTATTCGACACCAAAAGAATATATAATTGGTGGAATAACGATTACAGGAATAAAGTATTTAGATCAAGATGTTTTAATTAACATTTCGGGTTTGAAAGTTGGTAAAAAGATAAAGATTCCTGGAGAAAGTACGACTAAGGCAATTGAAAAATTATGGAAGCAAGGTCTATTTTCAGATGTGAAAATTGTTGCGTCTAAAATTATTGAAGATAGAATCTTTATCGAAATTCAATTGATGGAAAGACCAAGGTTATCGAAATTTGCTATTCAAGGCGTTAAAAAGTCCGAAGCTGATGATATTAGAGATAGAATTCATTTGGTTAGAGGAAATCAAGTTACTGATAATATTGTTGCTAATACAAAAATTAATGTAAAAGAGTATTTTGTAGATAAAGGATTTTATAATGTTGAGGTTGATATTACGCAGAAGCAGGATTCTAATTTTGTTAATAGTGTTATATTAATTATTAAAGTTAATCCTAAAAAACGAGTGAAAATAAACGCGATAAATTTCCATGGAAATACTGGAGATCTTGTTTATAAAGAGCAATTGAAAGAACAGGGTGCTGGATTTTGGGAGCGAACATGGAAAAAATCTCCTTTTAATGATGCTAAATTAAAAAGAAAATTAAAAGAAACTAAGCAACGTACATGGTACAATGTTTTTAAATCTTCTAAATACGTAGAGAGTAATTTTAAGGAAGATAAAAAAGCTATATTAGACAAGTACAACGAAAAAGGATACCGAGATGCAAGAATTGTAAAAGATTCGATTTCTGTTCACGATTCTAAATCTTTAAATCTTGACATTTGGATTGACGAAGGAGAAAAGTATTATTTTAGAAATATTACATGGATTGGAAATACGAAGTATAGTTCTGCATTTTTAAGTAAATATTTAGGAATACAAAAAGGCGACTTGTATAATCAAGTTTTGTTAGATGACAAATTATTTGTAAGTGAGCAAAGTTTAAGTTCGCTGTACCTTGATGACGGCTATCTGTTTTTTAACTTAACTCCAGTCGAAGTTTCCGTTGAAAATGATTCTATTGATATAGAAATGAGAATTCAGGAAGGTAAACAAGCCAGAGTTAATCGCGTTACTATTGTAGGAAATACAAAAACCAACGATCATGTTATTTTAAGAGAAATCAGAACCAAACCAGGCGATTTATTTAGACGTTCCGATATAATTAGAACCCAGCGTGAGTTAGCACAGTTAGGATATTTTGATCCAGAAAAATTGAATGTTACACCTAAACCAAATCAAGCAACCTCTACTGTTGACTTAGAGTATATAGTTGCAGAAAAGCCTTCCGATCAGATAGAATTATCAGGAGGTTGGGGAGCTCAGATGATTGTTGGTACTCTTGGATTAACCTTTAATAATTTTTCAACACGAAATATTTTTAATAAAGAAGCATGGTCTCCTTTGCCAACAGGTGATGGACAGCGTTTAAGCTTACGCGCACAAACTAATGGAGTGTATTATCAATCGTATAGTGTTTCTTTTATGGAGCCTTGGTTAGGAGGAAAAAAACCAAATTCTTTATCATTATCATTTTATCATAATATTTTCTCTAATGGTAGAGAACAGTCTGATCCCGACAGATATTCTATGAAAATTACAGGTGTGTCAGTTGGTTTAGGTAGAAGATTGAAATGGCCTGACGATTATTTTACTTTGTATAATGAAGTTGCCTATCAATTATATGATCTTGATAATTATTCATATAGAAATATGTTTACATTTAAGGATGGTCAAGCCAATAATTTAAGTTTTAAAACAATTCTGAAAAGAAGTTCTGTCGATCAGCCTATTTATCCACGTAAGGGGTCGGATTTTTCTGTTTCGTTACAGTTGACTCCTCCTTGGTCCTTAATGAACGGAAAAGATTATTCGAAAATGACTGACCAGCAAAAATATAAATGGATTGAATATCATAAATGGAAATTCTCAGGTGCTTGGTTTACTAATGTTGTTGATAAAATGGTGTTAGCCGTAAAAGGAGAGTTTGGATTTTTGGGTATGTATAATAAAGAATATGGACCTTCTCCATTCGAAGGATTTACAATGGGAGGAGATGGCTTGGTAAGTTATAATTTATATGGAAAAGAAACTATTGCGCTTAGAGGTTACGAGAATAACTCGTTGACACCTGCTGCAGGAGGAAATATTTATGATAAATTTCTGATGGAAATGCGTTATCCTCTTTCACTTAATCCATCAGCAACACTTTATGGCTTAGTATTTGTAGAAGGCGGTAATACTTGGTCAGATTACGATGAGTTCAGCCCTTTTAATATTTATAGATCAGCAGGGGTAGGAGTTAGAATTTTCTTGCCAATGTTTGGTAAATTAGGTGTAGATTGGGGATATGGTTTCGATCCTGTTTATGGAAGACCAACGGCCAATGGAAGTCAATTCCATTTTATTATCGGACAAAGTTTCTAGTTAGTTAGAAAATTATATTAAAATAATAAAGTATGAAAAAAATAGTATTGTTAATAGGATTAGTCTTTCTGATGATGAGTGGATTCTCACAGAAATTTGGATATGTTGATACGGAATATATATTAAAAAATATTCCCACTTTTGATGCTTCACAAAAGAAATTGGATCAATATTCAGAAGATTGGCAAAAAGAAATAGAAGATATTTATGCTGATATAGATCAAATGTATAAAGAATATCAAGCAGAGAAAGTCTTGTTAACAGATGAACTTCGAGTTAAACGAGAGAACGCAATTATTGCAAGAGAAAAAGAAGCAAAGGATTTGCAAAAAAAATATTTTGGACAAGAAGGAGAATTATTTGTTAAACGCCAAGAACTTATAAAACCGATTCAAGATGATATTTATAATGCAATAAAGGAAGTAGCTGCTGCTGCCAATTTAGATTTTATTTTCGACTCGGGGAGTAGTTCGATTAATATTCTGTTTGCTAATCCTAAATACGATAGGAGTGACGATGTATTAGAAAAATTAGGGTATAAAAATTAATGATTGGAAATTGCTAGATTAAAAGCTTAATACTATATTTGCAAATCAATAAAATTAAATAACATGAAGAAGATAATATTTTTATTAGCCGTAATTATTTCGGTTTCGTCTTTTGGACAAGGAAAACAAAAATTTGGGCACATCAATTCTAACGAATTGTTACAGTCTATGCCTGAAAATCAGCAGGCAAGAGAAGCCTTACAGCAACATTCTAAGGAATTAGAAACTCAATTAACGGCTATGCAAGCTGAGTTGGAGCAAAAATATAACGATTATTTGGCAAAGAAAGATTCACTTTCTCCATTAATTCAAAAAACAAGAGAGTCTGAATTAAACGACTTGAATACTAGAATTCAATCTTTCCAACAAACAGCACAACAAGATTTGCAGGCAAAAGAACAGGAACTAATGAAGCCTATTATAGAGAAAGCAAGGAATACGATTAGAGAAATTGCGGCAGCTAATGGTTATACTTATGTGTTTGATACTAGTACAGGTGCTTTAGTTTTTTGGCCAGAAACATCGGACGATTTACTTCCTTTAGTAAAAACAAAATTAGGAATACAATAAAAATATTGTAAATATAAACTCAAACCGTTAACTTAGTTGACGGTTTTTTTATGTTCATTTTTATCAAAAAAGTAGATTAAGTATGAAGAATAATCCTATTGGCATTTTTGACTCTGGTGTAGGAGGATTGTCTGTTTGGAAAGAAATAATTAAGCTTTTGCCTACAGAATCCATTCTCTATTTTGCCGATTCTGGTAATTGTCCATATGGTAACAAAACCGAAGATGAGATTATTAATTTGTCAAAAAAGATTGTAGATTTTTTTATTACTAAGGGGGTGAAACTAGTTGTGGTTGCTTGTAATACAGCTACTGCTGCGGCCATAGATTTTTTAAGATCAAATTATGATATTCCTTTTGTTGGAATGGAACCTGCGGTGAAGCCTGCAGCTGTTAATACAAAAAAAGGAATTGTTGGTGTATTGGCAACCGAAGGTACATTTAATGGTCGGTTGTTTAATAATACAACTGAGAAATGGGCTTCGGATATTCAAATTGAAATTCAGGTAGGAAAAGGTTTTGTAGAACTGGTAGAGAATGGAGAACTTGATTCTGATAAAGCGAAATCAATTGTTGAAAAAGTGGTTCGCCCTATGTTGGATAGGGGTATAGATCAATTGGTTTTAGCTTGTACTCACTATCCTTTTTTATGTGAAAGTATTAAATCTGTTAGTGAGGAATCTAACATCGAAATAATTAATCCCGCACCAGCAGTGGCAAAACAGGTCCAGAATATTTTGGAAGAACAGAATAGACTTACTGATGAATTTAATATATTGTATGAATTCTATACTTCTGGAAAAATTAAAACCCTTAAGTTTTTGGTGAATAAAATATTGCCAAATGAAAAATATTTATTTCAAAAAATGAAACTATAAAATAATTAGTCTACAATAAAACGTTTTGTTCTATTTCCTATTTTGATTAAATAAATGCCACTCTCTAAATTAGAAATATTAAGATTGTTTGTTAATTTTCTTTCGATAAGTAGTTGTCCTGAACTGTTATATATTTGAATATTTTTATTTTTAATTGGACTTTTTACATCAAAAACAATATTTAAGAATGAAGATGTTGGGTTAGGAAATATTTTAAATCCATTCTTATTTATTATTTCTCTAATTCCAATATTTACCCCGTAAAGACTGTCGTAAAGTTGTTTCGAAATAATCCCAGAGTTTATTATTTTTTCTTCTGTTGTATCGGCTAGAATTGCAAAAGTTAGATTAAGAGTGTCGTTAGGATCTAGGAAGAAAGGCCCTGTACTTAAGAAATCTAAAACATCTGTTCCATTATCTTCTATACCAACAAAATAATTTGAGTTAGTTAATCCGTAATAAAATTCATTTCTCGAAAAACCATTCCTGCTATCAATAATTGTATTCCCATTCATATTATCTAGAGCAAATCGATTCCAATCGTAAGGAGAAAGTAACTGTAAGGCTGCTGAAGTATTACTAGAAAAACTACGTGTTATTGCTAGTCGTAAATTAGTATCTATAGATGTGTAGTTAGAGTAATATTGATTGATGTCCCAATCAGCAAACAAACCAAAGTAAAAGACAGGATACTCTACAGTGCTATTATTTATTATCCGATAGTGTATAAAAATAAAGTTCTGATATAAACTATCATCAAAAGTTTCATAATTTATATCGATGTTCAAGGGTACAATAGTCTCGTTGGAAACTCTGTTGCTAGCAAACCATTGATTATTTTGACTTGTTGAATCTAGAAAATTTTGAGCCTGGAAATCTTGGTACGCTCGAACATTCGCAATTGTATTTTCTTCAGAGTATCCCGTAACAATTCCAAATTCATATAAGATGTTGTCAAGCTGATCCAAGGTCAGCCCAAAGCCTTGGGAATTATAATTATAAGCTATCTTGGCTTCTGGAAATAAAGTAGTGTGAATGCGGTTCTTATTAAATTCAATAGATGGGAAAACAAAGTTATGAATTCTTTCTTCAGTATTTTGGTAATAATCGCTATTAATCGTAATCTTAAATATAACATTCTTGTTATTAGGAATATCGTTGTGTATAAATAATTTTAAATAAAAACTTCCTACATTAATACTATCAGATTCACCAATATTTGAAACCGAAAAAGTACTATCAATAATATCAATATATTGTGATTCGCTGCTAATTGTTATATTAATGTTTTGAGCGGCTTCTAAGTAATTAATAATATAGCCAGAAAAAATAGCAGTGTCCCCCCCATAGGCATTATGACCATTTTTTAAGACATCAAAGTTTTGATAGGATAAAGAAGGTCCCCAATTATCTTGAAGTGCATTGAATAGATTGAGTCGCCCATTGCCTAATTTGTTGATATAAGCACTGTTAGAACTTATAGTATCTATTTTGTCTGATGTAACTTTTAGAATTTCAATAAGTTGTTTATTGCTTAAAGTGTCGGGGTAATACGATAATAATAGAGCTAATGCAGAAGCAACTATAGGAGAAGAAAAAGAAGTTCCAGAACTAGTGCCATAAGTACTGTTAGAAAGGGTAGATAGAACATCTTGTCCTGGAGCAGAAATATCAACTCTCCAATTGTATGAGGAATTTGGCCATTTGTTATCGTTCCTATTCGATGCCGCAACAGAAACTACATTGTCGTATGATGCAGGGTAGAATAAATTTTCATTATTGTCATTTCCTGCTGCAGCTACAATAATAACTCCAAGATCTTCGGTTACGTATTTTATTACATCTCTACCATAATTACTAGGAGAAGTGCTACCCCACGAACAATTGATAATCTTACAACCGTGTTCAGCTGCGTAAATAATAGCTTCGTATCCTGTACTAATTCCTCCGTAATTATTAGAAATTTTAATAGGTAATATTTTGTTTGAAAATCCTAACGATGCAATTCCCAAATTGTTATCTGTTCTTGCTCCTGCTAATCCAGCTGTGAAAGTCCCGTGAATTGCATTTCCTGAAGTTCCACTTTCGTTCCATTGAGGATTATTATCGTTACTTCCAAAATCCCAACCCATATAATTATCAATGTAGCCGTCAAAATCATTATCGACACCATCTATAGGGTCATTAACATTATAAAATATGTTACTTCTTAAATCTTCATGGCTAAAGTCTATACCTGTATCGGTAACACCGATTACAATTGTACTATCTCCTTTGTCGATATCCCAAGCATCATACGCCTTAACAATAGCCAAAGTATATTGCCCAGAGCTTCTGGCATCGGAAGGGGTATAAAGAATCTTCTCTAAATGTACTGGTTCGCAGTATTCAAAGAGTCCCGTTGTGTATAATTTTTTGCATATTGTTGGTATTGAATTATTATTATTCAAATATAGCTTGTAGATATTCTGTATCGAAGTTTTACTTTTTAATGTGTTGTGAGAGATGGATTTATAACTTTTAATATCAACTCCTAAATTTTGAACATTTTGTTTGTTTTTAAAAAAAGAAGAATTTTGTTGTTTTAATTTTACAATAATAGTTTTGGAATCAAAGTTTTGTGAAACACCTTGTTCAACTATTAATATAGAGATGATAGTTATGAAATAGTGGGTGATATTTTTGAAATTTGTAATTATCGACATGTTATTTTTGCTTTTTGTAAAACAAATTTAGTATCTTCACGTAATATTTTGTGTGATACACTAAAATCAAAAATAAACAAAATTTTTTATGAAAACAATTGTTGTTGATGATGATCAACTTAGTCGTAAGGTTATTGAAGAATTTATTAATAGAACAGAGTCTTTGACTTTAGTAAATTCTTTTTCTAACGCAGTAGATGCTATTAATATTATTCAAAATGGAAAAGAAGAAGTTGATTTAATCTTTTTAGATGTTGAAATGCCAGAAATGTCTGGAATTGAATTCCTTAAGAGTATAAAGATTACACCTCAAGTTGTTATTATTTCGTCAAAAGAATCGTATGCCCTAGAGGCGTTTGAGTATGATGTTACTGATTATATACTTAAACCAGTATCATATTCTCGATTTTTTAAAGCAATTTCTAAAGTTCAAAAAAGAGTTCAGGCAGAAGAAGGCCATTCTACTTTCTCAGAAACTAGCGATGAAATATTTATTAAAAAGAATTCTGTTTTAATAAGACTCAATTATAATGATATTTTATTTGTAGAAGCGTTAGAGAATTACGTTACGGTTACTACTTTTAACGAAAGATTTACAATTCACTTCACTATGAAGTCGATCCTTAGCCGTTTACCAGAAAAGAGATTTAAACGAGTTCATCGCTCATATATTATTAATATTAATAAAATAAAAGGCATAGAAGATAATAATATTATTATTGATTTAGAAGAAGGAAGAAAGCTAATCCCGATAGGTAAATCTTATAAAGAAAGTTTAATGAATGATATTAATCTAATTACTAAATAATAAACGTAATATTTTGTTTAAGTTCAAACCTTTCGATAATATCGAAGGGTTTTTTATTTAGACAATAAGAAATAAAATAAGTTGTATGTTAACAAATAGACAATTGTTTCAGAGTTTTCAAGCTCAAACATCAGATGAGCCGATGATGTTAGAAATAGAACGGGCTGAGGGAATATATATGTATAATCCAAATGGGAAAGCGTATATCGATTTAATATCGGGTGTTTCGGTTAGTAATATAGGTCATAGACACCCAAAGGTTGTAGAAGCTGTTAAAAATCAGGTTGATAAGTATATGCACCTTATGGTTTATGGTGAGTATATTCAGTCTCCACAAGTAAAATTAGCCGAAGCTATTGTTAATTTGCTTCCAGATCGTTTTGAGTCTTGTTATTTTGTGAATTCAGGATCTGAAGCTAACGAAGGGGCTTTGAAATTGGCCAAGCGTTATACTAAAAGAACAAAGATTATTGCTTTTAATAACGCATATCATGGAAGTACACATGGTGTGTTGAGCGTTTTGGGAAACGAGGATTTTAAAAATGCTTTTCGCCCATTATTACCTGGAGTAAGTTTTTTAGATTTTAATGATGAGGATCAACTAAGTCAGATTACAAGTGAAGTTGCTGCTGTTATTATTGAACCTATTCAAGGAGAGGCTGGTGTTATTTTGCCTCAAAATGACTTTCTGAAAAAATTACGTTTGCGATGTGATAAAGTTGGAGCATTATTAATTTTTGATGAAATACAGACGGGGTTTGGTCGGACAGGAAAGATGTTTGCCTTTGAAAATTATGATGTAGAACCTGATATAATTACCTTTGCTAAAGGGCTGGGAGGAGGAATGCCCATTGGAGCCTTTGTTTCGAGTCAAAAAATAATGTCAAAATTTACTAATAATCCTGTTCTCGGACATATTACTACTTTTGGTGGACATCCTGTTTCTTGTGCTGCCGCTTTGGCTAGTATTAATGTTTTAGAGGAAGAGGATATTGTATCATCAGTAGATGAGAAAGGACAGTTATTACTAAAATATTTACAGCATCCAGAGTTTAAATCTTTCAGGGGAAAGGGTTTGTTTTGGGCGGTAGAACTAGAAAGCTACGAGTTTTTAAGAGTGTTTTTAGCTAATGCAATTGAGGAAGGTGTCGTGTTCGATTGGTTTATTTTTGATGACAATCATTTTAGAATTGCCCCACCGTTAATTATTAATAAGGCACAAATAAAAGAGACCTCAGAAAAACTGATAAAAGCAGTCGAAAAAACAAGAAAAATAATAAATAATAAATAAAATATTTATAGATGTCTTATCCGAAATTTTACGATGATGTAAAAGCAATTACATTAATAGACCCTTTATCCGATTTTTTAGGAAGTTTTAAGAATGGGCAAGTTACTTTTAAATATATTCAAATTGTTAAGTCTGCGGGGCATAGTTGTCCCACAGTTGCTGGAGCATATCTTATGACAGCAAAAGCACTAGAGTTTTTATATCCTTCCGAAATCCCAATTAGGGGTGAAATAAAAGTTGAGTTTAACGAAAGTATTGACGCAGGGGTAGCTGGAGTAATAGCCAATGTAATTACAAATATTACAGGGGCAACTCGGATTACAGGTTTTAAAGGCTTAAATGGAAATTTTGTAAGACATAGCTTGATGTTTTTTGAACAAAATATACCATCAAGTGCTCGTTTTACTAGATTAGATACTCAAAAATTTGTAGATGTTTATTATAATCCTTCACAAGTGTTACCCAACCCTAAAATGGGTGAGTTGATGCAGAAAATGATGATGAATATGGCAAATGAAGAAGAACAAAAATCATTTAAAGAAATGTGGCAAGATAGAGTGAAAAAGATTCTAGTAGATAATTTTGATAATGAGCAAGTTATAAGCCTAAAAGGAGGTATCGGTTAATCTAGTTTTGAGCTTAAAAAAATATTGAGTTTCTTTTATAAACTCATAGTAATATATATTTAACTTTTTATACCTTTGTAACTTAGTAGTATTTATGACGAAACACAATTTTTAATGGGAATATTTTCATTTTTGGCACAGGAAGTTGCTATGGATTTAGGGACGGCCAATACAATAGTTATTCATGATGGGAAAATAGTTGTAGACGAACCCTCTATAGTTGCTATTGATAATAAAACAGGAAAGGTTATTGCTATTGGCGAGAAAGCTCGACAGATGCATGGAAAAACGCATGCTAATATTAGTACAATTCGTCCATTAAGAGATGGTGTAATTGCCGACTTTAATGCTGCTGAATTGATGATTAGAGGGATGATTAAATTAATCAGTTCCAAAAATAGATTGTTTGCCCCTTCATTAAAAATAGTAGTTTGTATTCCTTCTGGTTCAACAGAGGTTGAAATTAGAGCGGTACGAGATTCCTCGGAACATGCTGGAGCAAGAGAAGTTTATATGATTTTTGAACCAATGGCCGCAGCAATTGGTATTGGATTAGATGTCGAAGCTCCTGAAGGCTGTATGGTTGTGGATATAGGAGGAGGAACTACAGAAATTGCTGTTATTTCGCTGGGAGGTATTGTAACCAATAGGTCTATTCGCATTGCAGGAGATGATTTCACTTATGACATTCAAGAATATATGCGTCATCAACACAATTTAAGAATTGGAGAGAGAACTGCCGAGGATATAAAAATTGCCGTTGGATCTGCTCTACCAGAATTGGAAGAGCCTCCACAAGATTTTGTGGTTAGTGGACCTCATCAGATGACAGCGTTACCCATAGAAATTCCTGTTTCTTATCAAGAAGTAGCACACTGTTTAGATAAATCGATAACTAAGATTGAAGCTGCAATTTTGCAAGTTTTAGAAGATACTCCTCCTGAATTATATGCTGATATTTATAAAAGAGGAATTTATCTTGCAGGTGGTGGAGCCTTGTTGAGAGGTCTAGATAAGCGTTTATCCGATAAACATAATATTCCAGTATTAGTTTCTGAAGATCCATTACATGCCGTAGCAAGAGGAACAGGTGTAGCTTTAAAAAATATTGGTAAATTTCAATTCTTAATGAAGTAACCGCAAAGAAGAAATTGTTTAATGAAAGGTTTGTTATCGTTTATTCTTAAACATCATTTTACTTTAATATTTATTATCTTACAGTTTATTAGTTTTGTATTGATTGTAACTTATAATCATACACAAAAAGAGGCTTTTATTAATAGCTCTTATTATACCTCTGGTATTCTCAATTCGAAGATTACAAGTATTTCATCTTATTTTTCTCTTTTAGAAGAAAACTCTCGATTAATAAAAGAGAATACGAATCTTAGAAATCAGTTTATTAAGGATTATAAAAATAGACATGTTCCATCGAAAGAAATATTGGATAGTTTGTATTTTCAGAATTATAAAATATTATCGGGAAGGGTGATTCAGTCTTCAGTATTTAAAACGAGAAATTTTATTACTTTAGATATTGGTCGATTTCAAGGGGTAAAAAAAGGAAGTGGTGTTATTTGTGACGATGGTGTTGTTGGTATTGTAAAAAATACATCGGAGAATTATTCGGTAGTTCTTCCAATAATAAATTCTGATTTTAAAGTGAGTTGTAAAATTAGTGGAAATGATTATTATGGCTCATTGCGTTGGGATGCCAAATCATATACTTCGGCAATTCTAGAAGATATACCGTTTCACGTTTCTGTAAAAAAAGGCGACTCTTTATATACAACAGGTTTTTCAAGCATTTTCCCAACAGGCGAATTGCTTGGGGTTGTTGATAAGGTAGAAAAGAATCCGGGAGATAATTTTTATAAAATAGCAGTTAAATTATCGGTAGATTTTAAGCAAGTAAGAACCGTTTATGTTGTTGATCAACTTTTGAAAGCTGAATTGGATAGTCTAAAAGTAGGTATTGATGATTGAGGTTGTTAAAAATATTATTCGATTTTTTATCCTTTTATTACTGCAAATTGTAGTACTTAATAATATCGATATAAGTGTTTTTTTAAGTCCAATGATAATTGTATTATTTGTAATTTTATTACCTTTTAATACCCCCAAATGGATTTTATTAATATCAACATTTTTAATGGGAATTATTCTTGATTTGTTTATGAATACTCCAGGGATTGTTTCTTTTGCCTTAGTCTTTTTAGCTTATTCAAGACCCGTTATTCTACGTTTACTTCGCCCTAGAGAAGGTTATGTGATAGGAGCTATTCCTGGTGTGAAAGATTTGGGATGGAATTGGTTTTTCCAGTATTCTTTAATAATGACATCCTTTTTTCATTTTTTATATTTTATGATTTTAGGAATTTCTCAAGAAAATTTTCTGTTTATTATTTGGAAAACGATTATTAGTTCCTTATTTACTTTGTTAGTGATATATTTATTTCAATTGTTCTCAATTAAAAAATAATGTCGTTAATTGATAA
>JAMOQL010000030.1 GCA_027064025.1 Bacteroidales bacterium | reverse complement strand
TCTAGAAATGACGATGCAGGCAAAACAACATCGGCTTGTGCAGCTGTTTCTGTCATAAAAAGTTCTTGCACTACTAAAAAATCTAATTTTCCTAAAGCCTTTTCCACCTGGCAAGTATTTGGATCGGTCTGTAAAACATCCTCGCCCATAATCCACATGGCTTTCAAATCTCCTTTCCGCCCAGATTCAAACATTTCAGGAATCTTCAAGCCCACCTCTTTTGGATGTTCTATTTCGTAAAAATCGTGATAATAGGCTTGAACATCAGGAGAGGTTACATCTAAATAACCAGCCCCTTGATTGGGCTGCACCCCCATATCTGCTGCCCCTTGCACATTGTTTTGACCACGAAGTGGATTCATCCCCACCCCTTTTCGCCCAATATTGCCTGTCATCATCGCCAAATTAGCCAACAACATTACGGTTTTGCTCCCTTGATAATGTTCAGTTACTCCTAAACCATGAAATTCCATCGCGCTTGATGCAGTAGCATAGGCAATTGCAACTTTCTTAATATAAGCTCGATCGACACCAACAATCGTTTCTAATTGATTGATATTAATTTTACGAATCTGATTAACAAAATCTTGATAACCCTCTGTTCGTTTTAAAACAAAGTTTTGATCTATCAAATTTTCATCAATAATATAATATGCCATTAAATTTAAGAATGCGACATTACTTCCTGGGCGCAATTGAACATGATAAGTAGCGTACTTTGCCAATTCTGTTTTTATTGGATCTACCACTATTAAAGTCTTACCTTTCATGGCTTGCTGCTTTATTTTAGCTCCTGTTACAGGATGTGCATTGATTGGATTGGCTCCAATGACAAACATACAATCGGTAAATTCCAACTCGTCAATAGAATTAGTTGCAGCACCTGTTCCAAAAGCTTTTTGCATTCCATAAGCTGTCGGAGCATGGCAAACACGAGCACAGCCATCTATATTATTGGTTCCTAACACTATTCTAAAGAATTTCTGCATTAGATAATTTTCTTCATTGGTACATCTCGATGATGAAATTCCAGCAATGGCATCCGCTCCAAAATCTTTTTTTATAGATGTAAATTTTTCGGAAATTAATTGATAGGCGTCTTTCCAACTTACTTTTTCAAATATTCCATTTTTCTTAATTAAAGGAGAATCTAATCTATCGGGATGCTTATAAAACTCCCAAGCAAAACGACCTTTTACACAGGTATGTCCAAAGTTTACTTTGGCATCTAATGGAGCTTGTATACCTACAACTTCTCCATTTCGAACTTTTACATCAAGGTTACAACCTACACCACAATAAGTACAAATGGTTTGAATTGTTTTATCGGAAACTTGAATCTTGGTATTGTATTTATCAGACAAAGCTCCCGTAGGACAGGTTTGCACACATGCTCCACAAGATACACAATCGGAAACCGCAAAATCAACATCTGCACCTTTAATTATATGATTCTGATTCCCTCTTCCCGCCATTGATAATACAAATTGACCTTGTACCTCGTCGCAAGCTCTCACACAACGGTAACAATTAATACATTGCGAAAAATCTGCTTTTATATATGGATGTGAAAAATCTTTATCGATCGTTTTACTAATAATCTCAGAAATACTTTTTTTATCGTACCGCACATTTATTTCGCCAAAATCACAAATAATTTTCTGAAATTCTGTTGGTAATTTATCCTTTTCCTCTTTAATCTTATCTTCTGGATATTGACTTAAAAGCAATTCCATAATGTTTTTACGCAATTTTACAATTCGGTTAGAATTGGGATAAATATATAAGCCATCAGTAGCAGGTGTATGACAAGATGCAACCACTTTTTTACTACTATCTATACTTTTAGAAATTTCTACGGAACATAAACGACATGAACCAAAATCTTCTAAATTTTTAGCATGACAAAGACTTGGAATACTTTCTTTACCTTCTATCCGCCTGACAAATTGCAAAATAGTCTCTTGCTCATTTATCTTATAAGCTATATTGTTAATGTATGCTTTCATAATTTATTAGTCTTGAATATTCTACTGAAAATATGATTTTAATTCTACATCGAAATACTGTAAAATATTTTTTATAGGCAGAGATAATCCCCCTCCTAAAGCACATAGCGAACCCAACTCCATTGTTTCAAGCAAATCGGAAAATAGTTCTTTATCCATTTTAATATCATCGTCAATAGCTTTATTTAGCATTTCGAAGCCTCTAGCAGAACCTAATCGGCAAGGATAACATTTACCACAACTTTCGTCTTTCGTAAATTCAAAAAGATGTTTAATAAAATCTATCATCGGAAAAGATCTTGGAATACACACCACACCAGCATGTCCTAATAGGAATCCATTTTTACTAAAACTTTCAAAATCTAAATTTAATTTAGATATTTTATCCGTAGGCAAAACGCCCCCTAATGGACCTCCAACCTGAATAGCTTTTATGTCTTTGATAAAACCTCCTGCGTCTTCTACCAATTGTTGAAAAGAATACCCCATTTCAACTTCGTAAATACCTGGTCTTTTAAAAAACCCATCCAAAGAGACCAATTTTGTACCTGTTGTTTTCTTGGTTCCAACATTGGCAAATTCATTTCCTCCTTGTTCTAAAATCCAATGTAAATTTGCAAAACTTTCTACATTACTCAAAACAGTTGGCTGACCATATAAACCTGACTGCGCAGGGAAAGGCGGCCTAACACGAACTTCTGGACGCAAACCTTCGATAGAGTTTAGTAAAGCTGTTTCTTCTCCACAAATATAAGCTCCTGCACCTTTTATTACTTTAAAATCAAAATCATCTCCAATAATATGTTTATCTCTTAACTCTAAAATTGCGCTATTTATTCTTTGAATAGAATCTGGATATTCTGCTCGGACATACAGTATGCCCATATCAGCCTTTACAGCCTTAGCCGCTGCCATCATACCAAATAAAACTAAATGTGGATTTTGCTCCAATAAAAACATATCAGAGAAAGCTCCAGGATCTCCTTCATCTGCGTTACAAACAATGTATTTCTGCTCTTCTAGGGTATCAGCACAAGCTTCAATTTTTAAGCCCAAAGGGAAACCGGCTCCTCCTCTTCCTCGAATCTGAGATTTTTTTATTTCTTTAATAATATCTATCCTATTATAATCCTTTAATATTTGATAGAATTCAAAGATATCCTCAATTTCTTTAGTCAAAATTTGTATTGGAGAAAGATTATATACTTTATACGATTTATTAGATTTCTTATTTTCTATTAACATTTTTACCGATTCCGATTGACCTAAAGAATAGCTTTGTCCATCGTACAAAAAAGCGGCATTAGTATGACAGTGCCCCAAACAAGCAAGCTGTCCAATTTCCGATTCTGAAAAATATTTAAGCAATTCTTTTTTAACCTTATCTTGCTTTCCAGAGGTTAAACAAGCTGTACCATTACAAATAAATACTTTCTTTTCAATATTTTTTACATTTAAAAAATCGTAAAAAGATTGTGCTCCTAAAATATTTGACTCTCCAATTAAATAATTGGATGCTAATTGCTTTGTTGGAACGGTACATTTCTGAATACTCTCGAATAGATTGTTTTTTAAACCTTTACGAGCCGATAACTTTCTGAGATTTGTCGACATATAACTGTAATATTAGATACTTTCAAAGTTATAAAAAATCATTCATTCAAATAGAATAAAAAAATCTTCATTTTTATTTAATTATTTATGAAGAAAATTTTTGAAAAACAAAAATATCTTTTACATTTGCACCCGCAATCACAAGCGAGAATAGCTCAGTTGGTAGAGCACGACCTTGCCAAGGTCGGGGTCGCGGGTTCGAATCCCGTTTCTCGCTCAGTTTAAGGTTGCCCAGGTGGCGGAATTGGTAGACGCGCTGGACTTAAAATCCAGTGGACATTAGTCCGTGCCGGTTCGATCCCGGCCCCGGGTACAAAAGCGGGGAAATCAAATTTTATATTTGATTCTCCGCTTTTTCTATGCTTATAATTCTCTGAAAAAACACCCAATTATATAAAATAATTCTTCAATATTATCGGTTAGAATATGCTTGGTATCTGCTTTAACGACCATACCTTGGATCAGTCTTAAAAGCTGTGGGATTAAGTAAAAACATTAG
>JAMOQL010000029.1 GCA_027064025.1 Bacteroidales bacterium | reverse complement strand
TGGAATACCAAGCGTTTTGTATGCTCTATCGAAAAATAGAGGAAAGATACATAGCTCCAACATGTTTTCTTCTATCATTACAGCCTCTCTTACTGTAGGTTTTGGAGGTTCTGTAGGTTTGGAGGGTCCAACCGTTTCTACAGGAGCTGCATTTGGTTCGAACATTGGGCAATGGTTGAGGATCGATTACAAACAATTAATTATCCTTCTGGGTGCCGCCTCGGCAGCAGCTATGGCAGCTATTTTTAAAGCTCCTATTGCAGCTGTTGTTTTTGCCTTAGAAGTTATTATGATAGACATGACTGTTGCTTCTGTCGTACCTTTATTATTGGCCTCGGCAACAGCTACCCTAACCTCTATGGCCTTCTTAGGTTTCGATACTTTATATCAAATCCAGATGGTTGAAACCTACAAGGTAAATGAACTTCCATATTATATATTATTGGGTATTTTAGCAGGACTATTATCTGTCTATTTTACTCGTACTTACATGTTTATTACTGAATTTTTCGAGGGCATGGCTAGCTTCTGGAAACGTTTACTTATTGCAGGTACACTGCTTGGAATTATTATTATTTTCTTTCCTTCATTATATGGTGAGGGATACGATGCCATCAACAATAGCCTACATGGAGATATTTCTCATGTTTTCGAAAATACACTATATCAGAATTTAGATACTAATTTTATTTACACTCTAATATTTATGTTGTTAATACTTCTTTTTAAAGTCGTAGCCACAGCACTGACTTTTGGAGCAGGAGGTGTCGGTGGTATTTTTGCACCTTCGTTATTTCTAGGTAGTAATTTAGGATTATTATTTGCCCTCTCTGTTAACTATTTTAAGATTGGAGTTATTAATCTAAATCATTTTGCCTTTGCAGGAATGGCTGGTTTAATTGCCGCTAACTTACAAGCCCCTCTTACAGCTATCTTCTTAATTGGCGATATTACAGGTGGTTATCAAATGTTTATTCCATTAATGATTGTTTCGGTTTTTGCATATTCTACGGTCAAAATATTCCAGCCCAACTCTGTGTATACCATTCAGTTAGCAAAAAGAGGAGAGCTTTTAACTCATAATTCAGATCAAAATATTCTTAAAATGATGACTGTTGAGAAAGTCATTGAAACCAATTTCTTAACCGTACAAAAAAATCAAACACTTGGAGAATTAGTCAAAGTTATTTCACAATCTAAAAGAAACATGTTCCCCGTTGTTAATGAAAATAATCATTTCGAAGGCGTTGTAGTTATGGATCATATTCGTGAAATTATGTTTGATCGTGATAAATACGAAAATACAACTGTCGAAGATTTGATGATTATTCCCCACGTTATGATACATACCCAAGAAACAATGGAACAAGTGGCTACTAAATTTCACGAATCTGGGAATTATAATATTCCTGTCCTAGATAATGATGATAAATATATTGGTTTCGTCTCTCGTGCCAACGTTTTTTCAACTTATAGGCGAATGCTTAAACACTTTTCAGAAGATTAATCTGTTTCTTCCAAAAAAAAGATATCTTCCAGAGCTTTCCCGAAAAAATGTGCAATTTTCAATGATAATACTGTTGACGGAACATATTTCCCTTTTTCCATAGCATTTATCGTTTGCCTACTCACTCCTATCACTTGTGCTAAATCGGCCTGAGTAATATCTTTAATGGCACGTTGAACTTTCAGATTATTCTTCATTATTAAGCGACTTTTGTAGTTTATATTTATAAATCTGAAACCTAACAATAAAAAAGATAAGTAAGGTAAACATATTGAATATCATAACATTAATAAAATTCAGATCGTAAATAACTAAAAATGATATTAGTAAAAGACCATAGTTTACATAAGTTGCCCAAACCAAAGATTCTAATCGAATCTTACTAAGAAACTCATCTTCTTCTTTTTCTCTTGAAAAAGCAAAAAGCATGGCTGATATTATTACTAATACTCCGGCAATCGTATTAGAAAGGTTGATATGATCTGAAGAAAATATTCCATTAGAATGTCCTCTTGCAAATTGAAAAATTTTAGGATCATTATTAATATACAAAACATACAAGCCAAATAAAATAGAAATTAACAATACTATTAAAGCTGGCTTTTTAACCCAATTAGGAAATAAATAATTTGTTTTCATGATATATTGTTTTTTTATTCATTGCAAATATCTGTTTTATTTTACTAATTGTCAAGTTTATTTTACTTTAAGTAAAATATTTAAGATATATTAACAAAAAAACAATATCTATATTCTTGTATAAGCATAAAAACAGAAAGATTGTAAATCAATAAAGGAATATATTACTTTTGTATTTCAACATAAAGATACTTAAATGTCGCAAAAACTACCAGAATTATTATTACCAGCAGGAAATGTAGAGAATTTTAGAGCCGCAATTGAAGGTGGAGCAGATGCTATTTATTTGGGTTTGCGACAGTTTAATGCAAGAGCCAGAGCTTCAAATTTTACTTATGCTCAGTTTGTTTCGCTATTAGAAGAAGCCCAAACAAAGAGAATAAAAGTCTATGTTACTCTAAATACAGTCATCAAGAATTCTGAATTACCACAGCTTTTAGATATACTTTGGTTTCTATCAAAGACCTCAGTAAATGCAGTAATAATTCAAGATTGGGGTGTTTATTATTTACTGAAAAAATATTTCCCAACTTTAGTAATTCACGCAAGTACACAAATGGGAAACCACAATTCTTTGGGAGCAAACTATTCGCAACAGAAAGGAATAGAACGGGTTATCTTAGCACGAGAACTAACTAAAACTGAGCTCCAAATTATCAGCAAAAAAACGAGTATCGAGCTTGAGTATTTTGTTCATGGTGCTTTGTGTTATTCCTTTTCAGGGATGTGTATGTTTAGTAGTTACATAGGAGGTATTGGAGCAAACAGAGGCATGTGCACACAGAATTGCCGCAGAGCATATTCCGATAATCAAAATAAATATTTATTTAGTCTGAAAGATTATCAACTGATCGACGAACTGGATGAGCTAACAAAAATGGGCATTGCTTCGATTAAAATAGAAGGTCGTATGAAATCGGCTGAATATGTCTACACTACAGCAAGTTCGTACAGAAAGGCTCTCGAAAATAAGCGAGAAATAACTAATGCTAAATCGGCTCTAAAATCTGATATGGGACGAGAAAAAACAGCTTACTTTTTTGGCGGAAATATAAGCGATGCTATTACTCAGAATCCAAATACAGGAATTTATTTAGGTAAAATAATTAAACTCTCGCATGATGGTATTTTATTCGAATCGAATAAAGAGTTAGAAAAGGGTTATCGAATTCGTTTTGTAACTAAAAAAACGGAGGAGCAAATCAATCACAAGTTGACCGATTTTCAATCTAGAGGCGCTAATCAATATTATGTAAAATTCCAA
>JAMOQL010000028.1 GCA_027064025.1 Bacteroidales bacterium | reverse complement strand
CACTCTTTTTTCAACCAATTGTAGTAATCTAAATTTTCATTTTAATCCTTACCTTCTCGATCTTCATCCAATATATTTGACTGTTATATTGTCTAACGGTTTGCGGGTATACGACGTTGCAACCGCAGGAAGCAATACCCCGAATAGTGAATGTAAACTCCGGCATATATCCTTCTGTTATATTTAGTGCGAACGTTTAATTTAGTGTATTTTTTATCGAAATAAACCATTCTTTAATTTCCTCATAAGCATTCAGTTCTTTAAAGAGCTCTATCGTCATCCGTTCAATTCCCTCTGTAGATATCTTTTCTTTTATTTTGCTTTCTTGAATACTCCAACCTTTACTCTTATATATTTCCATTAATTCCTTTGGAACATCTATTTTGTCCCAATCTGCAATCCAATCTGTTTTTGATAAGTCTATTAGATTGGTGAATTCTTTATCATTTAGAGAAAATATATCCTTCACAATGTTAGGGTGAACATAGTTTTCTATTTCCCTTTTCCTCGTAACAAAACCCTTACTATCATCACTTCTGTTATTTATTTGTTCAGCTTTTCTTTCATTCTCCTTTTTATCTCCATCATAAATGTGGAGTTCTGGTAATCCTAATTTCCTCAAATAATGATTATCAACCCAATATTTCAGTGTAGAGCCACCTAAAGGGATTATAATAATTCTCTCATCGTTTTCAAAATCAACCTTTAAATCATCATCAACTTTTCCTGATAGTCTTTTGAAAAATTCTACATCAGTAGGCCCTTCAACACAGACAATAAGTTTTAGTTTATCAATTTTATCTTTATCAACTGAGGGTAAAACACCCAGACTCTCAGCAATTTTTTCTAGAATACCATCAGAACCATATTCTACAACAACTTTATCGCCTTGCTTATATAAAAATCTCAGATTCTCTATCGGCAATAACCCTGCAATTCCCGGACTATGAGTAGTTAAAATTATTTGTGTGTCTTCTCTTTTTGACAAAGATAAAAAAGCATCGATTAATTTATGTTGATAGTCTGGATGTTGAGAAGTTTCAGGTTCTTCAAAAGCATAAATAATATTTGGAACACTTCTTTCTTCTTTTTTCTTTTCAGCCTCTGCTCTAAAAAAATTTAGCAGTATTAATCTACGTACTCCACTACCTCTTTTATTAAGCGGTATTCCTTCATCACTACTTATTGTTATTCCTTTGAATACGTTTTCCCATTTTGGTTCAGGGACTATGGGTTCTAATTCTTGTGCAATCTCAGGATTCATTTCTTTTAATTTGTTGATAGTTTCATCGGCTATTTCGGTAATTGCTGTTTTAACTTTCTCATTCACTTCTTTTAATTTGATTTGAATCTTTTGTTCTCTAAGTATTTTTTTAATAGTGATTTTCATTGGGTTCTGTACTTCAGAATCTTGATCCACATTTGGTCTATCAGCCTTAAATAATGCGTATATAGGAAGATAACTTTCAAGTTGCTTCCAAATCTGTTTAGCACCTTCTTTATTTACCGGGATCTTTGTTTCTTCCAATTCTATATCCTCATCACTAAATTTATTTCTTATTGCTTTCCTAATTCTTGAAGCGATCCTTTTATCTTCATCTGATAAATCGATTTCCAATTCGCTAGCCCTTTGCTTCAATTCAGATATTTTAAGGGTAAGAAGATCCTTCAATGATTCATGAGTAGGGTGATTCGCCACAATGTAAACTTGTTCTTTTCTAGTCTCTCCGTTAGGGTATTTTTTATAAATCTCAAGTAATCCATCCTTATTAAGCAAAAATTCGTCTTTCAAATTTGTCGGAACAGTAGCATCGACAATAAGTTTTTGTGGAAAATCTTCAAACACCATTCCTATGAGAATTTCATCTGAATATGCGCCTTTACTTATATCCTCTTTGTCAAGTTTTACTTGTGCATCTTTTTCTCTTCCGTTAAAAAAAATATCTAAAGCCTCTAAAATCGTCGATTTTCCAATATCGTTTTTCCCAATAAATGCAGTCAAATTGTCAAAATCTATAATAGTTGTTTCCTTAAAAATTCTAAAGTTTTTTAATATTAACCTTTTAATTCTCATTTAGTTTTCCTCCTCCATTCTATGTATTGCACTTAGCGGAATGCATATATACGAAGACGAAGTTCGGCTTTGCCGATTGAGCGGAGTAAAGCGGAGCCGTAGGCCCTCTGTTAGGCAACACCACTACCATCTTACTTCTCCCTTTATTGCCATATGAATTATCTCGTTTACCAAACAACACTTTTTTCCGTTTGAACATATATCTTCAACAACTTCAAAAGAAGGATGGCCATACTTATTTTCAAGCCCTGCCGAGATAATCCAACATTTGCTATTTGGGAAATCTCTTAATACGGTGCTATTCCAATTATTTTTCGAACCGTGATGAGGGACTTGAGCAATTAAAACATGTTCACGAAAATATTCATAATGCTTTTTCAATCCATTATAGTTCATATTAAAATCTATATCTCCAGTCAATAATTGTCCGAAATATTTGTGAATGTTCCTGCCCCTGAAAAATATTTTATTTAAGCATACACGCGGACTATAAAAATAACAAGGGTAAGGGTGAGGACAAAAACACAAAAAACTGCTTTCAATTTTTGGCCGATCTTTTGGTCCATGGTATAAAACCAATGAAGTGTTATTAAAATCGTTTCCTAAGTGTTTTTTAAGGTTAGTATAACACCTTTTCAAACTTTTTAAGCATTTTTTATCTCTAATTGCTCGTTTAATGTCATTATCGTTAATATCATTATCGTTTTTTTTAGAAACGTTATTTCTAATACATCTTTCAAAATTTCGGAATACAATTGGTGGTATTTTATGTTTATAATTAAAAAATCTAAATACCCATAAACCCAAAGCAATAACATAACCATTATGATTTTTAACTAATAACTTGTTTGTTTTTATATATCTTTCCCAATTTTCATTGGAATTAAAAATTTCCTTTTTTAAATTTTCATCATCTGAAAGTTTTCCAATATCTAGCTTTTCAAGGATATCTCCTTCTGGAGAAGACGGCGAAAGATTCTCAGGAGGAATTTCTCCTTTGCCTCCTTCCTTGCCTCCTAAGAGGATAATCCTCTTAACGCCTCTTTTGAACAAATACTCAACTGGATCTGAAAGAAAATTATAATACCATGTTGGTAGATTTATTCTTCTAAGAGCAATTAATAGCCTTTCTGTTGGAGATAAATAAGGAAGAACAACTTCCTTAATTGTAAAATTATTAAATAATTCATCCAATCCACTTATATGATCTGAATGTAAGTGAGAAATAATTAATAAATCTATTTCACTATCATCATTAATGTCGCATTTAAATCTACAAATTGAAGTGTTTATCAACTTTATCCTTTCTGAACCACAATCATATATGAATCTAAAAGCAGAATTAGAAGTCATAATATTTCCGGAATAAAATAATCCTTGCCCTACATTATGATATATAAATTTCGTGTTCGCATTCATTTCTATCACCTTATATGGTTATTAGCGGTATCGCCTAACTCGTTTATATCCGAACAGTTCGGATATACTTTCCTCTAAACGACCATTGTTCTTTGTTTTCACCCTCATATCTCATCTCCTTTTAAATACTATTGCCTTATCCTCATTCCCGATCTTTCTAATGAGAGTATCTGGTTAATCAGATTATACCAAGACTCCTTTCAAATTCAATAAGTGTTTTGCAGTTCAGGCTGCTGTAAGGTCTTTTTTGTGCAGAAGTTAATGCAATTCTGTGTTCAAATACATTCAAGTTTAAGCATTCCCTGTAATCTAACCATTAAATAGTCTCCATCCCGGCATAAACGCTCGTTATTTTTGTTTCAAGTTAAGGAAGGCAGTTTTTATTTTATCGCCCTGAAATGTCTTTGCTTAAGGTCTCTAAATCGATGGAACATATTTCCCTTGAAACTCCTATTGAAAGACAAAAGAAGACTCTGAAATAAGTTCAGAGTGACAAAGACGAGACACTGAAACAAGTTCGAGATAACCAATACAGGACAACGAATTATGAAGCACTTAGACAAGTGCGGGATGATATTAGGTAAGTAGAGATAAATAATTTGCTTTCAACGATTTTAATAAAGCTTTTCGGTTACTAAAATGTGTATTGACACAA